>CAJOQB010000048.1 GCA_905236405.1 uncultured Bacteroidales bacterium | reverse complement strand
CACATCGAGTGCCAGTGTGTCGTTGATGCGGAAGCCTTTGATAAAGGAGGCATGGATGTCGTGATTGTCGGCATAGTGTCGGTAGAGTTCGCTGCACTGGCTGAGGGGGACGGTGCGGGGCCAGCGGACGGCGACGATGCCTGCCACGATGATGAACAGGCAGAGCAGAATGGTGATAATCCAGGACTTTCTCATGACAGGTGGAGTATGGTGGTGACGGTGTCCACCGACTCGACGCGGTCGGGGATGTTCTGTGTAATGGTGTGGCCGTCACCCACGGGGGTGCAGGAGACGGTCAGCACAAAGATGCAGACGGCAAGGCAGACGGATGTGAACTGCGGCGTGGAGAGGAGGGGAAGGGTGACGGAACGCGAGAAGGCCCACCGTGCAGGAAACAGACGCCAGAAGGATGGACGGCGGACGAGAAGGAGGAGAAGGGACTGAAGACATCGCAGGGCGATAAACAGGATGATACAGAAGACGATGAATCCTGCGATGCGGAGGGGGGTGTCGTAGGAGGGGTTGCGGAACAGCAAGACGATGGCGACCACAATCGTCGTCAACAAGAGTGTCTGTGCCGTTCGCTTCGCTATCTCGCGACGACGACAGGCTTCGAGGAGTTGGAAATCGACTTTCGCCAGCTCGTCGTGCTCGGCCACGATACGGTCGACGCGGCGGCGGTGTTCGTCCCATACGGCCTGCAGCTCTTCGAAGAAGCAGTCGGCCTCTTCGGGGGTGGTGCCGGTCGGTGTGTTCTGTGGTTTGCTATTGTCTTTCATCTTCGATATACATTTTATGGAGTTTTAACTTGATTCTGTAGATGCGTTGCTTCACTGCGTTCTCGCTCATGCCCACCAGGTCGGCAATCTGGGCGTGGGTGAGGTCGTCGATGTAGAGCAGGGTGATTTGCTTGTCGAGGTCGGGCAGCCGGTCGATGAGATGGTAGAGTGTCTCCAACTGCTCGTCGCCGCTGTCGTCGGCAAGGCTGTCGAGCAACTGGCTGTCGAGCGGGACAAAGGTGACGCTGTGTTGCTGTTTGCGATACTCCATCCGCACGGTGTTGATGGCGACGCGGTAGACCCACGTTATCTCGTCGCTCTCGTTACGGAAAGAGCCCCACCCGTCCCACAGCTTGCTGACAATCTTCTGGTAGAGGTCGTCGACATTGGCCGGCTGCCCGTCGGTGTAGGCAAGGCAAAAACGATAGAGGACGCTCCGCATACGGAGAAGCATCTGCCCAAACGTTGCTTGAATGTCTTCTATGTCGCTACTCTTCACAAACGGACATTATTCGGGGTTGTCTACCTATATTAGATGCAAAAATAGGCAAAAAGTAACACGCCGAGAGAAAAAAAATTTGCTGCCGGTCGCTTCTTCGTTGGCTGTCAGTGGTATAGGATGAAAATATTTTTTGCGGCCACGGCTGCCGAATGTGAAATAAATTAACAAAGGTGTTAAAAAACACATCGAGCACAATAAAAAAGGCAAACGGTAGTTTATGTTCGCGAAAAGTCCCTGCAAGGGGGCTTTCGAGCGTAACCCGATGTTTCAAATAATGGAATGCTTATGATGCAGCACTATGATTTCAATCCCGCCCTGGGGTATCAGGCAGCAAATACATCTAAGGAATCGGTAAGCATCCAAGCACACCCCTCGAAACGGGTCGTGAGAAACATCCGCAACTATGCCCGCTGTATACAGCTGGTGAGGACGCCGGATGTCAAAATCAAACTTTACCTCAATTAAAAAACAAGAGGACCCCGGATGGGTCCTCTTTTCTATTTTGGTTCCTCTCGGCTACGCCTGTCTCATATGGTCGGCCAGTATCATGTCGACCACCTTCTTGACACCGGTGCCGGCTTTTTCCTGCACGATGGTGACGGGCCGCGAGACGGGGACGGCCTTGGGGTCGACGAGATAGCAGGGCGAGGTGCGGGGGACATAGTGTATCAGTCCGGCGGCGGGATAGACGTTCATACTGGTGCCCACCACCACGAAATAGTCGGCCTGCTCGCAGAGCGTGGCGGCAATCTCGATGTTGGGGACGGCTTCGCCAAACCAGACGATATGGGGACGCAGCTGCGCCCCGTCGGGGGCTTTGTCGCCGAGATGGATGTCGGCGTCGCCAATGTCGACGATGAGGTCGGGGTTGTTGACGCTGCGGCCTTTGGTCAGCTCGCCGTGGAGGTGTATCACCTTGCGTGAGCCGGCCCGCTCGTGGAGGTTGTCGATGTTCTGTGTGACCACCGTCACGTCGAAATACTCTTCGAGGCGTACCAGCTGGCGGTGGCCTTCGTTGGGCTCTTTGGTGAAGAGGCTGCGACGCATGTTGTTGTAGAAGTCGAGCACCATTTGGGGGTTGCGGTTGTAGCCTTCGGGGGTGGCCACATCCTCCACACGGTACTGCTCCCACAGACCGTCGCTGTCGCGGAAGGTGCTGATGCCGCTTTCGGCACTGATGCCGGCGCCTGTCAGGATGACGATTTTCTTTTTTTCCATAGGTCTGTCTTATTTGCTGATAATCTTGAATTCGGTACGTCGGTTGAGCGAACGGCCTTCGGCGGTGTCGTTGTCGGCCACGGGTTGGCTCTCGCCATAGCCTTTGTGGGTGAGTCGTTGGGCGTCGATGCCTTGGGCCACAAGATAGTCGCGGACGGCCCGTGCCCGCTGCTCGGAGAGCAACTGGTT
>CAJOQB010000047.1 GCA_905236405.1 uncultured Bacteroidales bacterium | reverse complement strand
CCGAGAATGTCGATTCGGCAGCAGGCAGCGTGTCGCAGATACGCGAATGCACCACCGAGTTCCAACGTTTTGCCAAAGAGTCGGGCATCCCCGTGCTGCTCATCGGACATATCACCAAAGACGGCACTTTGGCAGGCCCCAAGGTGATGGAGCATATCGTCGATTGTGTGCTCCAGTTCGAGGGCGACCGCAATTACGGTTTCCGTATGCTCCGTTCATTGAAAAACCGTTTTGGCAGTACCGCCGAACTGGGCATCTTCGAGATGCAGGGCGACGGGTTGCGTGAGGTGTCCAACCCCTCCGAGTTTTTGCTTTCGCAACGCGACGAGACGTTGAGTGGCGCCGCCATCGGTGCCACCATCGAGGGTGCCCGTCCCATGTTCATCGAGGTGCAGTCGCTCGTTTCCAGTGCTGTCTACGGCACCCCTCAACGCAATGCCAACGGTTTCGACTATCGCCGACTGTCGATGTTGTTGGCAGTCTTGGAAAAACGTTGCGGGTTCAAACTGGCAGCCAAGGATGTGTTCCTCAACATTGCTGGTGGTGTCAAAGTGGCCGACCCCGCACTCGATTTGGCGGTGGTGTGTGCCATCCTCTCCTCAAATGTCGACATCGCCATCTCTCCCAAAATCTGTTTCGCCGCCGAGATGGGGCTTTCGGGCGAGATACGTCCTGTAGCGCGAGTCGAGCAGCGGGTGAGTGAAGCCAACCGACTGGGGTTCGAGAAGATTTTTATTTCCAAATACAACGGCAAGTCTATAAAAACCTCCAAGTACGACATCGAGGTCGTGCAAGTGGGGGTCATCGAGGAGGCTTTCCGCAAACTATTCGCATAAACACCATGTACAAGAAACTATCCTATACCGACATCGAGCAGTTGAAGCAGCAGGGTTGCACCGCTGCCGACTGGAATGCCATCCGTGTGCAGGGAAAGACCAACATCAGCAGCGTCTGGCGTTGCCGTTTTTATGGTCAAGTGTCAATTGGTTATATCAAGCCGCAGACCCGTACCATCGACGGCATCCCTATGGAGGAGGGCATTTTCGACACCACGCTCTTCAATTGCGACATCGGAGCCCATCCCGTCATCCATCGTGTCGGCATGTTGGCAAACTACGAGATTGGAGAGAACTGTGTCTTGCACGACATCAACCAGATGGTCGGCGACGAACAGAACAAACCCCGCTATGTGTGGATCAACGTCATGAATGAGAACGGCAACCGTGCCATCCTTCCCTATGCGGGTATGACGTTGGCTGGTGCCTACCTTTGGGCTCGCTACCGTCAGCACGACAAACTGCTCAGCACGTTGGAGGAATACACTCGCCAGGCCCGACGGGTCAGCGGCTCGCTGAACCGTGTGGGCAGCAATGCCGTCATCGCCAATTGCAAAACCATCGAACGGGTGGCCGTGCTGTCGGAAGATTATGAACCTACCATCATACGCGATTGTATCGCTCTTCGCGATGGTGTGGTGGGATACGGCTGCAATATTGGCATGGGCGTTATGGCCGAACGTTTCCTACTGGGCGAGAATGTGCATCTCGAGATGGGTGCCCGCATCAACGACTCTGTCGTGGGCGACAATAGCACCATCGCCCGTTGCGAGGTGGGCAACAGTTTTATCTTCCCCTCTCACGAGCAGCACCACAACAACTCGTTCCTCATCGCCTCGCTCGTTATGGGGCAAAGCAACGTCGCCGCAGGTGCCACCATCGGCAGCAACCACAACAGCCGTACCGCCGACGGCGAGATACGAGCCCACAAGGGCTTCTGGCCAGGTCTTTGCACCAGCCTCAAGCACAACAGCCGTTTTGCCTCCTACTGTCTGTTGGCCAAAGGCGATTTCCCTGCCGAACTCAACATTCCCTTCCCCTTCGCTTTGGTCAACAACAATGTCAGCGAGAACACCCTCGAAATCATGCCTGCATATTGGTGGATGTACAATATGTATGCCCTCGACCGCAATGCCCACAAGTTTGCCGCGCGCGACCGTCGACAGAAAAAGTACAACCATATCGAGTTCGACCTCTGGAGCCCCGATGTAGCCGAAGAGATAGCCCAAGCCATCAAGCTACTCGAACTGCCCCCAAAGAAATTCGAAAAGCAGTTGAGACTTATCGAGAACAGTCGTCGCAAAGTAGTCATCCTCAAGAAGGAAGAAGCCATGCAAGCCTACCGCGAAATGCTTCTCTATTATTGCCTCCATACCCTTGTCGAATACAACAAAGGAACGATTCCTCCCCAACTCTCGACAGGCAGCCGTCGCATCCAACAGTGGGTCAACCTGGGTGGACAGGTGGTGCGAGAGTGCGATGTCGAGATGCTGATTGAGCAAATCGAGTGCGGCTCCCTCCCCGACTGGTGGAAAATCGGAGACAGTCTCTACGACCTTTGGTACGACTATGCCAAAGACAATGCCACCCACGCCTACACCCTTCTCCGTCAGTTGACAGGAATCCGCAGCATCGACCAACAGCAGTGGGACTCCCTCATGGAACGCTACCACGAGCTGCAACAACTCATCGACAGTCGTGTCGCCTCGTCGCGAGTCAAAGACGACACCAACCCCTTCCGTCACGCCACCTCTGACAGCGAAGCCGAATGGGAAGCCGTATACAAACCAAGCAAATAAACACCTATGAATACCACACGCTTCAACGAACGAATGAAACTGGCCGACATCATCTGTGCCAACCCCAGCCTTATCCTCATGCTCCCCCGTTTTGGCATTCCTCTGGGCTTTGGCGACCAAACCGTACAGCAGGTGTGTCGGCAGCACCAAGTGTCAGCCGATTTCGTCATCCTCATCTTCAATGTCTACACCTTCAACGACTATCTGCCCATCGTCGACGAGATGTCGAGAATCAACATGGAGCAGTTGGTGCCCTATCTCGAAGCCTCGCACGACTACTACCTTCACCAACGCCTGCCCCATATTAGCCGCCACCTGAACCACGTGGCAGCCAACGTGGAACCCCGATATAGCCAAGTGCTGCTCCAATTTATGACCGATTACGAGAAGGATGTGACCGAACACTTCGAGGAGGAGGAACGTAACGTCTTCCCCGTGTTGCAACGCCTGCAACAAGGAGAACCTACCACGGACAACATCGCCAGCCGTTTTGTCGACGGACACAGCAACATCGAAGACAAACTCTCCGACCTCACCGCCATCGTCTACAAATACCTGCCCCCTTCGGCTCTGCCCGACGAGAGCATCGAGCTGGTCTTCGACATCCTGCAGCTCAGCGCCGACCTCGAGAAGCATGCCCTCATCGAGGAGAAAATCCTGTTGCCTTATGCCAACTATCTGAGTGGGAGGAAGCAATGAAACACATGGCCAGCATCCTTATCGTCGAGCCCTCCGACATCATTGTCCAAGGGCTGCGAACCATCCTCGACGAAGCGAAGACCTTCAACATTCTTGCCCCGTTGAGCGACACCACGAACCTCAACGAACGCATCATCGCCTCGCAGCCCGACCTCCTCATCGTCAATCCCACCATCCTGCCACAGCCGGCTCGTCCCTTCCTTGCCGCCCTGACGCAGACACGACCCGCAATGCCCGTTGTCGCTCTGGTCTACCAGTATGTCGAGCCCTCGCTGCTTACCGCTTTCCAAAGCACTATCGACATCCGAGAGAACCGCAGTACCGTCATCACCATCGTCAACGACACCCTTGCCAGCGCCATCGGCTCCGACGACGAATCCAACAGCGATGCCGACCTCAGCGACCGCGAACTCGACGTCCTTGTGTTGGCAGCCAAAGGCTACAGCAGCAAAGCCATCGCTGACAAGCTCCATATCTCTATCCACACCGTCAACAGCCACCGCAAGAACATCACCCACAAGACGGGCATTAAGTCCGTCGCAGGATGGGCTGTCTACGCCATGCTGCACAACCTCCTCTGAAAAGTTGTCTTGAGATTATCAAGGGAAAGACAAGGAACTTTTGGCCTTTTTGAGTTCAAATATGAGCGGTGTATTTGCAGTTCGGATAGTTTGAGCAACCGATGAATTGTCCGTATTGACCTTTGCGAAGCACTAATTGTCCGTGGCAACGAGGACAAATACCTTTAGCTTCCAGTCGTTCTTTTTCGGCTATTTTTTGACGCACTTCGTTGACGTGTTTATGCTTGCGTTTTTTGCCTGTGACAAGTGCGTCCGAAAGTTTCCCTGTCATTTGTATTACTTGCTCGTCAGAGAACTGAATGTTCTTGTGGCGGTCAATTACGCGGCGGAGTTGGTTCAAGTAGATTACATGACAATCTGTTGAGCAATGCACCGTCGCACTTCCTGCGAAAACAATTATCGGGATAGTCTTTTCGCGAGTGATGTTAAAAAGATTGCAAAGTGCACTTACGTGTGAGGCGTTTTGTCTTGTCGGGTTGTATAGTTGGTATTTGTGGCCGTAGATATTCTGTGTCCAATGTTCTGCGTTTGCTGATCCATATACCCAACCTTTGTAATTCTTTGTCTCAATCACGAAAACGCCATACCGCGAAATGACAACGTGGTCAATCTGTATAGATTGATTGCCTTTGCGAATGTACACGTTGTTGAAAACATAATATTCTTTGGGTAATCGGGCCAACTGTCGTGCAACCTTGTTTTCGGCATAAGCACCTTTCCACATATTGGTCGCACGGAACGCACGGATGATGAGGAAAAGCATTGCTCCAAAAAGCAGGATATAGACAATGGGTTCCATTGACAGTCGTGGTTGTTATTTGTCACTATAATGCGAGCGTAACGAAACGACGGAAACGTAGACTTCCATGTCGTGAATTTCGTATATCATTCTGTACTGCTTGTTGATACGACGGCTCCAAGTCTCCTCGAAGACAAAATGCTTCAAATGCTCCACTTGGCCGGTACCAGTACGAGGATGCTCTTGAAGTTCTACCAGAAGGTTGGCAATCTTTTTTAGCGTGGGCTTGTCGCCGCTTCTCTTGATGACGGCAATCTCCGTCTTGGCCTGTTCGGAAAGAAGTACAGTATAGGCCATTGGCTAAAGGGATTCAATCATAGACATTACATCCTCACGGGTCTCCAGCCGTGTAAATTTGGCATCCGAACGGTGCGTTGCCTCAATATCGTTCTCCACAGCCTTGACGTTGCGCGGGTCGGCAAAGAAGTTATCGCCGGAAGGACTAAACCGATAGGGATCAATACGATGCGTCGGCTCAAGCAGCTTGTCTACCAGCCAGTCGCGGTCTTTCTGGGAGAGAGAAAGACTCTCGATGAAAGACCAGAGCTTGTTCATTGTTATTGTTGCCATAACGCTTTGTTTATTTAATGCAATGATTATTTACTATAATTATTCAAAATCAGAGAGGCAATGGTTTCAATCATTTCCTTTGTCGGTTGTATCAGTGGATACACTTGCTCTTTGGTCAGACCAAACGTGTCACCATAATCACCTGTCTGTCTCAATGAGAATAGTTGCCCATACAAGACACCGTACTTGGAATCGATGAGACCGGTCTTGACAAAGTGTAACCCTAGCATCTGGATGATTCCGTGGTGAGTGTGTACAGAGTATCCTGATTGTAAAAGCAATGCAGACACGGCATAATATGCTGCATAATAGAGCCTGTTGGCTATCATATCCCAATAGCCAAACCCCAGGATGTTTTCTACCTGTTCAAGTGTGTTGCGTGATTTTTCTATTCGAAAGCTCACCAAGGCATATCTCTCATCATCGGACAAACTCATAAAGCAATGCGGTCTTTGATTACATTTTTATAAAACGGGGTGAAACTGCTGGCTTCCCATTCTTTCTTTGTCAGCAAAATCGGGCTCACCATTGCATCAATATCCCAGCCTGTTTCGATAAAAGGATAGGCATATTTGCCAAAATCTGTATGAACGAGGCTATCCTTGGCGAGAAGAACCAGCACATCCCAATCCGATTCGGCATTGGCTGTACCACGGGCTTGCGAGCCGAAAAGCCACGCCTCACCACCGTCTGGCAACACGTTGTCTGCCACACTTGAAAGCCTCTTTATCTTCTCTTCCTTATTCATCGGTTTATTTCTGTTTTCAATTTGCAAAAATACAACTTTCTTCTAAAACGACAAAATATTTTTTTTCGCATATGCATATGAGGCATCTTTCAAAGTGCGACGAGGGTGCTATGATTGTACCCTGAAGGTACGTTGTGGATACACTGTGTCTACACTCAAGCTCCACTCGCTATGTGTAGGGGTAGTGTAGGGTGAGTGGAGGAGAGACGAAGGGACAGTGTAGGGACATCGGAAGTACATCGGAGGATCATCGTAGTCACCATAGAGTTGATATAGAGATGGTATAGACTTGGTATAGGGTTGGTATGGATTTGTTGAAATATGTAATCTGCTGATTTATATATTCTTCTTAAGAAGAATATATGATAGGGAGGGGCGTTTTTGGAAGGAGGAGGTCGTCAGCCCTCGTTGACCCCGAAATCTCGATGGGAAGTGCTTCGAGGAGAGGACGCTATGAGGTTTTTGCGAGATTTTTTCCTTGAAAAGAATATTTATTAATAAATATGCGTAAACTTGCATTTTGAAAGAGTGTGCCCTTTTTTGAGGAAAAATATTTGTAATAATATATTAATCAATATAAATACGATGAAGAGAGTATTATTATTGTTGTTGGTTTTCGTGATAACAAATCTGTCGATTGTCGCCCAAACGGTGACTCGCGACGACTGGCAGTCGCTGCAAGTGGACTTCACGCTGCCTGAGCTGCGGGTGAGTCAGACGGTGGTCGACGGTGCCACCTACACCGTGGTGTCGATTGACGGCTACTATCCGTCCGACCGCATTGGCGCTCCCGACTTGCCACGTTTCTCGTCGCTTGTCGAGGTGCCGCTGTGCAACGGCTTTACGGTGACGGTTAGCAATGCTGTTTACGATACCATCGACCTGCCGCAGGGCTTGTTGATACCGGCTCAGCCGTCGCTGTCGAAGTCCGACACCGCTGTCCGTCGCTTCGTCATCGACCGCTCGTATTATGCTGTCGACTCGTTCTTCCGTCCCGTTGACCTTGCCGCCGTCACTCCCGTCGGCATCGCCCGCGACCGTCGGCTGGCACAGCTGCAGTTCTCTCCTT
>CAJOQB010000046.1 GCA_905236405.1 uncultured Bacteroidales bacterium | reverse complement strand
TAACGGGGTGTAGCGCAGTTGGCTAGCGCGCCACGTTCGGGACGTGGAGGTCGTAAGTTCGAGTCTTATCACCCCGACTCAGGGTCGAGGTTGAATGAAAGCCAACTTCGGCCTTTGTTGTTTTCTGCACACATCACCGTGACAAGCCACTTTAGCTCAGTTGGTAGAGCAGCTCATTCGTAATGAGCAGGTCGCCGGTTCAAGTCCGTCAAGTGGCTCTGAAATTTTTAGTTAATTCAAAATTATTAAAACATTAAAAGTAATGGTAAATCAGTACGAAACCGTTTTCATTGTAACTCCCGTTTTGTCTGACGATCAGATGAAGGAAACGGTAAAGAAGTATACCGACTTCTTAACAAGCAAAGGTGCAGAGATCGTATACACCAACAACTGGGGTATGCGCAAGCTCGCTTATCCTATCAAAAAGAAAACCACCGGTTTTTATTATCTCATCGAGTTCAAAGCCGAAGGCAGTGTCATCGCTGACCTCGAGGTCGCTTACAAACGCGACGAGCGTCTGCTCCGCTTCCTCACCGTGTCGCTCGACAAACACGCTGTGGCTTACAACGAGAAGAAACGTAACAACAAGAAAGAGCAGCCTGCTGTCGAAGAAGCTCCCGCTGCCGAATAATCATGAACCTTTAAAAGTGGTTTTCTAAAAAGAATAAAGTTATGGCAAACGAAACCGAAATCAAATATTTGACCCCTATTGCTGTCGATACTCAGCGTAAGAAATACTGCCGTTTCAAGAAACTCGGCATCAAATACATTGACTACAAAGATGCAGACTTCCTTTTGAAGTTTGTCAATGAGCAAGGCAAGATCCTGCCTCGTCGCATCACCGGTACCTCTAACAAGTATCAGAAGAAAGTGTCCAAAGCTATCAAGCGTGCCCGTCACTTGGCTCTGCTGCCCTATGTAGCTGATTGTTTAAAATAATATAGGAGGAAGAACAGATGGAAATCATACTCATTCAAGACGTACAGAATTTAGGTTATAAGGACCAAATCGTAAACGTGAAGAACGGTTACGCCAACAATTATCTCCTTCCTCAGGGTCTGGCCATCATCGCCACCCCAAGCAACAAGAAAGTGCTGGCTGAGAACATCAAACAGCGTCAGCATAAAGAAGAGAAACTCCGTAAGGATGCCGACACGCTGATGGCTGCCCTCAACGGCAAGAGCGTGAAAATCACCGCCAAGGTCGGTGAGAACGGTCAGCTCTTCGGTGCTGTCAACAACATCCAGGTCGCCGACGCTCTCAAAGAGCAGCACAACTACGATGTGGACCGCAAGAAGATTGTGGTCGACGGCAACAAAATCAAAGAGGTTGGCAACTACACCGCCACAGTCAACATCTACAAAGATGTCAAGGCTGAGATCAACCTCGAAGTGGTCGCTGAATAAAAGGATAAAAGAATACTTCATGGAAAAGAGACTGTCTTCGGGCAGCCTCTTTTTTTTGTCTCAACTCGGTAAACAATCCCGTTTTTCTCCACTCTGTCTCCACTGATTCTCCACTGATCCTCCACTGGGCTCCACTGAGCTCCACTGGAATAGTGGGGGGTTAGTGGAAAATGTGTTTAAAATCAATGAAGTATGAGTATATTCACCATCAACCTTGCTGATGGGCTCAATCGTAATAGAGAAAACTGATGTTGCTGTCGACGAAGAGTTCGTTGGCAATGTCTTGGATGACGCTCGGGGTGAGGCTCTCGATGTCGTCGCTCATCTCTTTGATGGTGTCCACTTTGTTATATATCAAATGGGCTTTGCCGATGGATTGCATTTCGTTGAGGGAAAGATCGTTCTCGATGGAGATTTGGGCGATGAGCTGCTGTTGGGCGGTGTGGAGTTGCAGGGTGGTGAGCGGTCTTTTCTTGAATCGTTCGAGCTCTTTCATCACCAACTCGACATATTTCTCTTTGGCTTCGGGCTCGATACCGGCGTAGATGTAAAACAAACCTGCGTCGGTGAATGGGGTGTATTGCGACTCGATGGTGTAGCAAAAGCCGTACTTCTCTCGGATGGCGACATTCAGTCGCGAGTTCATCGCAGGTCCGCCCAGCATGTTATTGATAAGGGTGAAGCCCACTTTCTTTTCGTCGAAACAGTTGTAGGCGCTGCAACCTATCAGGGCATGAACCTGGTGTGTCTTTTTGTGGATGGTGGTGTCGAACTGATGGAAGCGGGGCGGTGTGTCGCGATGGATGGAAGATGTACGGGGGCTGTATCCTCCGAAATGACGATCCAGCAAGTGAATCAGTCTCTTGAATTCGATGTTGCCCACCACCGAGATAACCATCTGGTCGGGAGTGTAGTTGCGGGTGAAGAAGTCGCGTATGAATGGGGTCGAGAATGCTTTGACATTCTTTTTCGTTCCCAAGATGTTATGTGCCAAAGGATGCCCCTCGAACGCCAAGGCTTCGAAATCGTCGTATATCAGTTCAGCAGGGTAGTCTTCATAGGAGTTGATTTCCTCGAGGACAACATCCTTCTCTTTCTCAATCTCGTTTTCAGGGAAGATGGAGTTGAAAATGATATCGGACATCAGTTCCAAGCAGCGTTCCAAGTGGATGGAGAGCGAGGTGGTGTAGATGCAGGTTGACTCTTTGGTTGTGAAGGCGTTGAGTTCTCCGCCGACACCGTCGATGCGGTTGAGGATATGATAGGATTTCCGGTGGGTGGTGCCTTTGAATATCGAATGCTCGATGAAGTGGGCCAAGCCCTCCTCTTTTCCTTTTTCGTCGCGTGAACCCACATTGACGTATACTCCCGCGTGGGTCACGGAACTGTCTTTCTGTCTGAAAACAACGCGAATGCCGTTGCTGAGTGTATGATATTGATACATGGAGGGTCTAATCAGAGTTTTGTATTATCTTTCTTCTCCTGTATTCGATTGGATACAAAGAGAGAGGAGAAGACCACCACAAACATGGCACCTGCCAGTGTCTCGAGGGTGTCTTCGGTAAGGAACGAGATGAGTGTGATAAGGGTGATAACAAGGAACGGTGTGATGTGGAGCAGTCGTTGGCGACGGAAGGCACGGACAAACGCCCAAGTGATGAGCACGAAGCCCAACAAGCCGAAGGTGATAAGCAGTGTGAGATATTGATTGTGCGTGTGTTTGCTGGTGCCTGCCAGTTCGGAACGCGACTTGACGAGTTCGAGGTGGCATTTGTCGACCACGTCGCCCGTGCCAACACCCACCAAAGGAGAACGCAGGAACACTTTCCATCCGTTCTTCCATAGCTCAAAGCGTTGCAACATGGTGAAGTTGCGTACGGAATGGTAACAGCGGTAGTTCTCGTACTCGAAGCACATGACGTACACCATCCGCTGGAGGCTGAGCCGTTTCTCGTAGACGGGATTGGCGATGCCCTTGGCTATCGAGAGGACTTCATTATCGTTCAGTTGCGCCACTCCAAGGCTGTCTTTTGTCAGTCCTTTGGCGTTGAGATAGCGAACCAAGGCGCCACGGATGGGATAGCCGGTGGCGCAGGTGTCGTACATATCGTGGGGGTCGCGTTTGTTCCATTCACGCCACAGCTCCTCCTCGCAGAGATAGTTGTTCACATAGTTGCCGTTCTCAATCATGCCGTCTTGCAGATGGACATAGGCATTGCCGTTGGCGGTTGTGGCTTCCAACGGCTCGGTCGATGGAGGGACAAGGCGATAATAACTGTGTATGTTGATGCCGACAGAAGCGACAACGGCAACAAACACGAGACACCAGAGTGTCAGCATGGCGGTACGCAGTTTGCGGTTCCCAATCTTGTTCCAGTAGTGGCAAAGCATAGCCAATGCAAGCACAAAGAGGATGATACACCCTGTGTAAGACTGAAGCAGGATAAGGTAGAGGAAGAAATAGATAGACAACGCCGATGCCCAAAGCCTCACTTGGAACGAACGGGCGCGAATCACCTGCCATCCCAACAGGGTGATGCTTAAACAGAGGTTAAGGGAATAGCGAATATGGGAGATGAAGGGGATGATGTCGCGATAGGGCAGGTCGGGCATGGTGAAATAACGGACCCAGCCGACAACGGATGCTACCAACATTGCTCCGATATAGCAGAAGAGAACGCAGCGGTATTGCTTGTCTTTCAGCGGTCGGGAGGTGAGGACAACCAAGGGAACCAGCAGCAGGGGCAGTTTCTTCCGCAAATCGTCCAATCCATAAGCCCAATTGGAAGTCCACAGCATCCCTACCAGGTGAATCAGGAACAGCAGCAACCAGGCTTGAAGCAGGTAGTTGGTCTTGAAGTCGGAAAACTTGCGTCGCATGTCCCATTCGGCCACCCAATTGGCAGCCATAAACACCCATGCCATGTTCATCAGATAGTTGGATGTCGTCATTCCTATGACACCGAGACACAGGAACAAGAAATAGAGTGTAGTATGGATTTGTTGACGCATGCCTTACTTTCTTCCCAGTAGCTTGTTGTATTGGACGGGATTGTTCAGGATTTCGATGGCTTTCAAGGCAACAGGGTCGTCGGGCAGCCATCCTTGTATTTGTCCTTTCTCATAGTAGTAACGAGCCAGCAGTTCGCTCTTCAACATCAAAGAGATTTCTTTGCGGTACTTGGTCAGGTCGCCCTCTTTCTCTTTCTTGAACCGCTCTTCCAATTCTTTGATGTTTTGTTCGATGCTTTCCAAATAGTGTTCCTCTTTGGCTGTCTCACGCATCTCTTCCAACACTTCCTCTGTCTCGGTCTTGTAGGTGATGTTCTTTGTCTTCAGATAGGCCACGAAGTCATTCCATATCTCGTCGGTGATTTCGAACTCTTCGGGCGGGGCGATGCTCTCGTGCTGAGAGCAGAACTTGTTGGCGTACTCAAAGAAACAGCTGCGACGCGTCAGTTCGGCGGTGAGGTTCGACATATACTCCTGCTCCACCTCCACATCGGGTTCGATTCCGACACCGTCGTACACGGTGCGTCCGTTGCGGGTCTTGAAAGCGGTCTTGAGCGAGTCGGGTATCTTCTTGGCACGTCCCATTTCGTCGCGGTCGTTGTAGTTGATGGCTTGGATGCAGCGACCCGAGGGGATGTAGTATTTGGAGACGGTGACTTTCATCTGGCTGCCGTAGTTCATGGGCAGGATGTTCTGAACGAGCCCTTTGCCATAGGAGCGGTTGCCGATGATGACGGCACGGTCGAAATCCTGAAGGCTGCCACTCACAATCTCGGAAGCCGAAGCGCTGCTGCCGTCAATCAATACTGCGACAGGAATCTGTGTGTCCTCGGGTTGGGCGGTGGTGTAGTTCTTCAGGTCTTTGGATTTGATTTTGCCTTTGGTTTCCACTACCAGTTCCCCTTTCTTCTCCCAGATGTTGACAATGTCGACGGCTTCGTTGAGCAATCCGCCGCCGTTGCCACGCAGGTCAAGCACCACACCTTTCATATTGGGGTGTTCGGCTTTGAGCGAACGGAACGCCTGTTTCACCTCCTGTGCCGAGTTGCGGGTGAACTCGTTGAGTTTGATGTAGCCAATGTCGTCCTTCATCATGCCGTAGTAGGGGACGGCCTTCATTTTGATTTCTTTGCGGGTGAGCGTCTTGGTGATAATCTTGCCGTTGCGATCCACCTTGATAGTGACGTCGGTACCGGCTTGGCCACGCATGGCGCTGCTGACATCGGCGGTGTTCTTGCCCTCCGTGCTCACGCCGTTGACCTCTAATATGCGGTCGCCTGCCTTCAGTCCTGCCTGGTCGGCGGGCAGTCCCTCATAGGGTTGGGAAATATAGACTTTGTCCTCGAATTGAAGAATCAATGCCCCAATGCCGCCATATTCCCCTAATAACTGGAGCTTCACGTCCTCCATGTCCGATTCGGGATAGTAGTTGGTATAGGGGTCCATCGAGGCCAACATGGCGTCGATGGCCACCTTCATGGTCTTGCCTGGATCGACATCGTCTACATAATATAAATGCAGGTTCTGGTAGACATTAGAGAAGATTTCCAGATTCTTGGAAATCTCAAATCCCTTGTCGTAGTCTTCTTGTGCCGACAGGTTTAATGACAGCAGCAAGGCTGCGATAACCCAGTAGTGTTTTGTCCTTTTAATCATTATGCATTCAAAATAATAGTTCAATAACGATTAGGGCTCTTTTTTATTTTGCAACAACAAAAAAAGTGTCCCTTGTGTGGGACACTTTTATAAAGAACAATGTATCTTTCTCTTAGAAGTGGAATCCAAAGCGAAGAGCCCATTCGCCGATGGTGCGGAGCTTGTTCTCGGGGTGAGCGGCAAGCATGTCGACAGGTTCGCATTTGCCGTATTTGACGGTGTGGGTACCGAGACCATAGTAGTGGATTCCGAGGCTGACGTGGTTGCCAAGGAAAGCACCGAGACCCAGTTGCCAGGCCATAGCGCCCTTCACTTTGTAGGTGTTGTATTGGTGAGTCTTGTTGCCCTCGCCAGAAATCATGAAGAAGTCGTAGCCGAGACCGAACTCACCATAAGGGGTGAGGTACTCCATACCCATGTCGGCCAAGGGGTAACGATACTGAACACCAATCATCAGAGGAATGTTCCAATAGTTAGGCACCTTGTCGTCGGCTGTCATCATAGTGGTACGAAGAGAAGCCTTGGGACGGTTCCAGAAGAGGTCGACACTGACGAAAGGAACAACATAACCCATGCCGATGTCGAAGGGAAGACCGGCACGGATGCCGCCACCGAAACCAAGACCAGCAGCAGTGCCAATCTGATCTTTGCCCAAAAGACCGTTGTCCAAGGTGGCGTTGTCGTTCAGTTGACCAGCAGGAGCCACACCGTTAAGGAAGATAGATGTTTCAAGCGCGGTTTGTGCTTTGATACTTTGTCCGCAGAAAAGCATGGCTACTGCGAGACCTAAAACTTTGAAAGTGTTATTCTTTTTCATGTTTTACCTTTTTATACTTTGTTGCAAAAATACACATATTATTTGATTACACAAATTTTTTTGTACTTTTGCAAATGCTAAAGTAAAGAAAATATAAATACAGTATGTTGAAAACAAATAAACTATGTGCCATATTTATGGCATCGCTATCTCTGCTTGTGGCTACAAGAGTGACTGCTCAAGACGAAACAGATAATCGAATAACCACATTGCGGTTCGAAACCCGTTCGGAAATGGACTATGATCGCTCCATTGACGGCACAACGGAAAAATGTGGTATCTATGGCCGTTACTTCAATCTTCACATGGGTGGCAATCTGGGCAGCAAGGTCTCCTACTATCTCCGCCAGCGTATCATCGCCGACCCAGGCACCCACAATTTCTTCGACAACACTGACTTCCTTTATGTCAACTATATGCCCAACGAGCATTGGCGTTTCCGCTTCGGAAAAGACGCCATGGCTGTCGGCGGTTTTGAATACGACGGAGCTCCTATCGATGTTTTCTTCAACGGTATCTATTGGGACAACTTCTATTGTTTCCAATTAGGAGCAGGTCTCTCCTATATCAGCAACGAAGGCAAGCATACGCTGACAGCCCAGGTGACCAACAGTCCTTATAACGGTTTTGGCGCCGATTATGGCAACTTCGCCTATAATTTGATGTGGAGCGGTAACTTTGGCCATTTCCAAACCCTTTGGTCGGCCAATGTCTTCGACAAGGGATTGCCTGGCACCAACCCTGGTGACCATCTGGCTTATGCGGCAGTGGGCAACAAACTGAAGTTCGACCGATTTGATATCTACCTAGACCTCCTGACCCATTACGACAACTCCTCGTTCGTTTATCGTTCCATGATTTCCTGCTTCAACCTTTATTTTGGAAAGGACAAAGGCTGGAATATCTTTGGCAAAGCCATCTATGAAGAGGGTACAGGCGATGCAGACGATGTCCTCTTCCCCTACAACGGTCGTCGTGCCAGAGTGGGTGGCGGTGTCGAGATTCATCCTGGCTATTGCCCCGACTTGCGTTATCACGCCTTTGTGGCATACGAGAAGACCAGCTCGGGAGTGGCTGGTGGCTATGAGGGACTGTGTGGCAGCGTGGGAATCTCGTGGAATATCAATATGCTGAAATCCCTTCAACGTCACTATAACTGGTAACCCCCCTTTGGGTCATATATGACAAACAACACTTTCAAGTCATGAAAGAAAAGAAAAAACTTAAATACACTACCAAGCGTAGCATCGAGGCTCTGATTTTCCTCGCCATCTTCTTTGTGTTCTTTGGCGTGCTGGCCTACTTTATGACGCTGCCCCACATGCTCAACACCTTCATGCAGACGGCTTACCATCTTTTGCTCGAGACGGTGTTTTACATCATGGCCATCTGTGTGTTGATGGGTGCCATCAGCAAGTTGTTGGCCGAGTTTGGTGTGGTGCGACTGATGGAGAATATCCTCCGTCCTTTGATGAAACCGCTCTACAACCTGCCTGGTGTGGCTGCGTTGGGTGCCGTGATGACTTTTCTGAGTGACAATCCCGCCATCATCACCCTTTCGAAAGACAGGAACTTTGCACAGTATTTCAAGAAATACCAACTGGCATCGCTGACCAACTTCGGTACCGCTTTCGGTATGGGATTGGTGGTGCTGGCGTTCATGACGGGTTTGGGTTATGGCAAAGGAGCG
>CAJOQB010000045.1 GCA_905236405.1 uncultured Bacteroidales bacterium | reverse complement strand
GGCCTTATCGGAATCTACGTGCTGCATTTCACCTCGCGCAGCAACACCAAACAGAACGTCGACGCCACCGCGCCGCTGCAGAAAGAGGGCGGCCTCACCGTCGCCTATGTCGACAGCGACACCCTCCTGGCCAAGTACCAATACGCCATCGACCTGCAGAAGGAGCTCGAAGCCTACCGCGACCAGCAGGAGCGCTACTACCAGCAGCAGATGACGCAGTTCCAGACCGACTACCAGAACTACCTCAAAAACGGTTCTACCCTGACCCTCACCCAGCAGCAGGCCAAGGAAGCCGAGCTGAAACAGCGTGCCGAGAAACTGAGCACCCTCGAGCAGGAACTCCTCGGCAAGGTCACCGAGCGCCAGCTGACCGAGAACACCAAGCTGCTCAACGCCATCTTCGCCTTCATCCGCGAGTATAACGCCGCCAACCAGCAGTTCGACATCATCATGCGCAAGACCTTCGTCGACTCCCCCACCCTCTACCTCAACCCCGGTATGGACATCACGCAGGAGATTATCGACGGCCTCAACGAGGAATACGCCAACCTGAAGAAGTAAACAACAACACGACAAACAGAGAGGGCCTCGCGGTTGCGAGGCCCTTTCGTTTTTACTTCTTCACGATGCGTTGTACATGGCCGTTAGCCCGCAGCAGGTAGATACCCTGCGGCAATACCCGTAGGTCAAGTGAAACAGCACCGGCAGGAGCCTGTATCGACATCAATTGGCGACCCATCATGTCGTACAACTGCACATCACCACTCTGCGGCATGATGACCGTCAGCCAACCACTTGTCGGGTTGGGCCACACGCTGAGAGACATAGCCTTGATACCATCATTGATTCCGTTATTTCCCGGCTCGGCGACATAGGTAAAAGGACGTCCACTCGAGGTGGTGTCACGTTGCCACTGAAAGCGAACCTCATCGGCACATGAACGCAACACATTGACCGACGACCATGCTGTACTGTCTCCGCCGGCGGTAGTGTAGGCCACATCGAACTGCTGATGGCCACCTGCTGTAAAGGTAAAGGGACCGCTGGCTCCCAAGCCACGTCGGTCTCCAGGCGTGTTGCCAGCCGTGAAATCGTTCCAATCGTAGGGATTAACCATGGGCACAACGCCATTGGTACCCCAATGCCACGGGTCGCTGTCGTCGGGAAACATAAAAACGGCATCAATCATCTGAGGGTCGATCCCATTATTAACACCATTACCGCCATATTTCACATGATTCCCGTTCTTCCAGAAGGAGTGCAAGTAGTTGAAATAGTCGGATGCCACATTGGGTTCTCCGTAAATGGAATTCGTCGAGTTATCGTAATACTGATACGACGTCATTCCCATTCGCTCGTTGTCGACAATGCCGTCGCCGAAGCCACAGCCGTTGAGACATTGGTTCCCGACATAATCATCCGGTGAAAAATGCCATGTGTTGTAATCTAGGGCATAGAAATCATGGGCATGGTAATTTACCGCCACCGTGTCGATGCTTCCGTCAGAGAGACGGAACTGCTCCAAGTATTGCTTAGCATACTGATTGGGATATTGGGCCGATTCAATAAGGGCAATATCCACACGGCTGTTATCTTTGCCGTCGGCCACTTGCCACGGACCACCCAGGATGATGCATCCCTGCGCTGGAGGCACTCCAGGGAAACTTCCTACTCCAGGCCCGTCAACTTCTTTTCCGTTGAAGGCATAGTACATTCCTCGTTTCACATCGCAACCCATATAGTCATCCCAAGCATATCCCAAGTCGAAATCGCTCCACATACCCAGATAAGTGCTGTCATAGCTGTTCACAGAACGGTTGAAGAGATCATAATGGACAAAGATGGTGTTCTTTAATGAATAAGAATCCTCCGGATGGTTGAAGGCATAGGTCATACAATGCACCTCGACACCGAAGCCCTGTCCCCCACATTCACCATGGTTACCAGCATCATTGAAGATGGAGAAGACGCACTCGTCGCCACGAATGAGCGGATAGTCGCCTTGCATAGGATTGTACACACCATCACTGTCGCAGTCGACATACGGTGCCAGCTGAGAGGCATAATCGGCGGGACCGTTGCCAGGCCACGAGGCGATTGCTTCTTCCGGCGCATAGCCGGCATCGCGGAAGTGAGCCAGATGGTTATCAATCATCTCGCGAGAGACAAACCACACACGGTTGAAAGCGGCGACGACAGCCTCGTCGGCAATGGCACTACCATCGATGGGGAGCGGACCAGGCTGGTAATCATTACCGTTGACTCCGAACTTGCGCACCGAAGCATGATTGCTGTTTGCCATCCACAGACCGTTGGCAAAGAGCGTCGAAACGTCTCCGCCTCCAATGAAATAGTTAGCCGTGCTACCGTCAAAGCTAAGGTACCCCAGCGGATAGACCAACGTGGTGATGTTGCCCGAATGCAACTGCGCCGAAGCGGTGCCATTCTGCGCCATCATTACGGCGGAGGCCAGCAGAGCCAGAATCAAAGTAATTGTTTTCTTCATAATTATATAGGTATTAAAAGTGCTTGATTAGGATATAATCAAGCACTTGATATTTCTAAATATCTATTATTTCACCGGATGGTCGGCGTGGAATTTCTCCAACCGCTCCTTGAGGTCGGGGAATTGGTCACGCTGTACCAGAGCCACACAGGCGCGGATGCCCTGCTTGTGCGAACCCGTGATGTCGAGGGCGATGGCGCTGATGCCGTAGCGGATGAGCTCGTTGAGCAGGTCGACACCTTCGTAGCCGGGATAGCAGAAGGTGAAATAGAAACCATCGCCGATATCCTCACCCATATCCTTGTCGTAGACGATATAGAAGCCGTTGTCGGTGAAGAGTTTCTTCATGATGCCGGCCTTCTCGCCGTATTCCTTGATGTCCTTCACGAAGTTGAAGGTGCCGTCGTTGGCGCCCTTGAGCATGGCGGCCATAGCGTACTGCACGCTGTGGGCGGTGCCGGAGCTGAGGCAGTAGAGGGTGCCGAAGAT
>CAJOQB010000044.1 GCA_905236405.1 uncultured Bacteroidales bacterium | reverse complement strand
CTCCCATTGAATCCCCCAGGGTAGGAATACAGCAAGGGTGTTTGGTTGTAGCGGTGCGATATAATCAGCTTACCCTTTTTTTGTGTCCCTATAAAAAAGAAGAAGAACAAATGCTTCATAACGACGTCAATATTGCAATTGCCTACCTGCTGATTGTGGGTTCTTATACTCTTGCAGTACTGACACACCTTGTATAATCCATCGATATGACCCTGTCCGTTATCATAGTGAACTACAATGTGCAGTACTTCCTCGAACAGTGCCTTCAGTCGGTCTTTGCCGCTGCCGAAGGCATCGAGACGGAGGTGTGGGTGGTGGACAACAACTCGGTGGACGGGTCGGTGGCGATGGTTCGCGAGAAGTTCCCCCAAGTGCATCTGATAGCCAACCACGACAACACGGGGTTCGCCAAAGCCAACAACCAAGCACTCAAAGAATGCACGGGCAAATACTGCCTGCTGCTGAACCCCGACACAGTGGTGGAACGCGACTGTTTCCGCCAATGTATCGACTTTATGGAGAGTCACAGCGACTGCGGCGGTTTGGGCGTGAAGATGATCAACGGCGAGGGGGTCTACTTGAAAGAGAGCAAACGGGGATTTCCCTCACCCAAGACCTCGTTCTTCAAGATATCGGGGCTTATCAAGCTGTTCCCCCACCACAAAACCATCGCGGCATACTACATGGGGCATCTGGACAACGACGAGGTCAACGAAATCGATGTGCTGCCGGGCGCTTTCCTGATGATCAGTCACGAAGCGTTGGACAAGGTGGGGTTGTTGGACGAGAGTTTCTTCATGTACGGCGAGGACATCGACTTCTCGTGGCGTATCAAGCTGGCAGGTTACAAGAACTACTACCTGCCCACCACCCGCATCATCCACTACAAGGGGGAAAGCACCAAGAAGGGAAGCATGAACTATGTGTACACCTTCTACAACGCTATGGTGATTTTCACCAAGAAATATTTCTCGGGAGGCAACGCCGCATTGTATATCCTGCTGATAAAGATGGCCATCTGGGCACGTGCCTCGCTGTCGTTCATCCGTCGTATCTTGGGCAAGATTGCGGTACCGCTGCTCGACTTCGGTGCCGCCTATGGTGGTTTCCTGCTCATCAAGAACCTCTGGGCAACCTATTGGGCCGACAACATCAACTACTATCCGCCCGAATACACCCATTTGATACTCCCCTTGTATGTACTGATACTGATGCTGGGCAGCTGGCTGTACGGTGGCTACGAGAAGCCGGTCAACCTGCGTCGTATCGTGCAGGGAATGGGCATCGGTGCATTGCTGCTATTAGTGTTCTACTCGCTGCTCGACGAGACCCACCGCTATTCGAGAGCGGTGACGCTATTGGGGTCGTTGTGGACAATCCTCTCCACCTTAGGCATTCGCGGGTTGCTGAGTTTGCTGAAAGTGCAGGGATATGAACTTCGCAACAGGCGACAGCCGTCGCTGCTACTGTTGGGAGGGAAAGAGGAGACGACTCGCGTCAGCGACATGATAGGAAGTATCGGCATCACCCCCTCGTTTGTAGGGATGGTGAGCGTCCGCAACGACGAGGAGGACAAATACTTCATCGGCAACGCCCGCCAGTTGTCGGAGTTGATACATTACTACAAGACCGACGAGGTGGTGTTTTGTGCCAAAGACATTCCTGCACAAGACATCATCAGTTTGATGTCGCAGCTGCAAACCACAGGGGTGGTGTACAAGATTGTACCCGAAGAGAGCGACTTCATGGTGGGCAGCAACGCCATCAACAACAGCGAAGACCTCTACGCCATCGACCTCAACACCATCGGCACATCGCTCAACCGACGGAACAAACGGATGTTCGACATCGGTTGTTCCCTGCTGCTCATCCTCCTCTCCCCTGTCCTCTTCTGGCCACAACGTCACAAACAACGATTCTTCCCCCATTGCTTCTCGGTGCTGATAGGCAAACGCAGCTGGGTAGGTTATGCCACCTGCAACGCCGACGACACACAGCACCCGCTGCCCAGCATCCGCAAAGGCATCTTCTCGCCCTGCGATATGCTGCCTGGCAACAAACACCTCGACGTCCAACGGCTCAACATCCGTTACGCCAAGGATTACAAAGTGGGCACCGATATGCTGATAGTGTGGCGTAATATAATGAATATATAATACAATAATACATATCTCATGACCAACCAAGAAATAATCAAAGACCTTGATGCTCGCAAAGAGGCTCTGAGGAGGTTTCTTTGACATCGACAACCTGACCCAACAAATAGCCGAAGAGGAAAAGAAGACCGAATCCGCCGACTTCTGGGAAGACCCCAAAGAGGCCAAGAAAGTGATGCTCTCCATCAAGAGCAAAAAAAGCTGGACAAACGCCTTCAAGGATGTCTGCGACAGTATTGACGATCTGCAGGTCATCAACGAGTTCTTCGAATCGGGCGACGTCACCGAAGAGGAGTTGGTGGCACAGATAGCCGTCAGTCAGAAGAAAGTGGAATCCCTCGAGCTGAAGAACATGCTGCAGGGCGAGAGCGACCGTTTCGATGCCGTGCTCAGCATCAACGCCGGTGCCGGTGGTGTGGAGAGCCAGGATTGGAGCGAGATGCTGATGCGTATGTATATGCGTTATGCTGAAGCGCACAACTACAAATGTGCCGTCAGCAGCATGTTGGACGGCGACGGGGCAGGCATCAAGTCGGTCACTATGCAGATTGAAGGCGACTATGCCTATGGCTATCTGAAGAGCGAGACAGGGGTCCACCGTTTGGTTCGTGTTAGCCCCTTCAACGCCCAAGGGAAACGTATGACGTCCTTTGCATCGGTAAGCGTCACCCCTTTGGTCGACGACACCATCGAAGTGGTGGTCGACAACTCCCGCCTCAGTTGGGACACCTTCCGCAGCGGCGGCGCTGGTGGCCAGAACGTCAACAAAGTGGAGAGCGGCGTTCGCCTGCGTTACCAATACAAAGACCCCTACACAGGCGAAGAGGAGGAAATCTTGATTGAGAACACCGAGACACGCGACCAACCCAAAAACAAAGAGAACGCCCTTCGTCTGCTGCGTTCACAACTCTACGAACGAGAGTTGGAACACCGTCGCGAGGAGCAAGCCAAAATCAAGGCATCACAGAAAAAGATTGAATGGGGTTCGCAAATCAGAAGCTATGTGTTCGACGACCGACGGGTGAAAGACCATCGCACCAACTACCAGACATCGGATGTGCAAGGAGTGATGGATGGAAAGATTGATGACTTTATCAAAGCTTATTTGATGGAATTTGGAGGAGGGGAGAAATAACATCTCCCCTCTTCTTTTTTATGCCTCTTCCTCGAAATCGGAGAGAGAGATTTCTTCGGTCGACACAAAGAAAACGGTGTCGCCCACGGTGAACTCGGTGTCGGGCTTGGGGTTTAACATGTACTCGCCTTCTCGCTCGATGGCGATGATAAGGGCGTGATACTTCATCTGGAAGTTGGAGTTGCGAATGCGAAGTCCACGAATGTTACTGTTGTTTTTCACCTCCAGACGGTACAAGTTGATATTGTTGTCGCTGTGGTCGTGGATGAGCATGTCGGGCTCCACATCTACCTCGCTGCGGAACAGGGTTATCTGATCTTCGCTGCCTATGACGGTGAGTCGGTCAAGAGGCATGATGACCATATCCTTGTTCGGAAGATTGTAGATATGCTCGCCACGTTCAATGCTCACCACGTTGATACCGTAGTCTTTTCTAAAGCCAGTCTCGCAAAGGCGATATCCAACAAAAGAGGAATAGGGAGACACTTGGATGCGTTCCATCTGGAAGTTTTGTTCCAACGACTCGGGAATCTTGAAGGAGTGTTGTGCCTGACGCTGGTTGAAGTTGTCTTTGAAACGACTCTCTATTCGTTGATAGAAGGAGACAGTCTTTCGTGAGAAGAGGACAACAAAGATAACAAATACGGCGATGACCAAAATGAAACCAACGGCAAGGTGGATATATCGTCCAATAATCAAACCAACAAAGAAGATGGCGACAAAGATGCGAAGCAGCATCACAGGAAATACGACGGCCTGTGAATGACGATACTGTTCGAGCACAGCCTTGATGTCCTCGCGTCGGTTGTTGTGCGCCACCAATGCCCATAGGAAAGGAGCCACGATGAGTAGTGTGGCAAACATGCCGATGAGGTTGCCCCAAAACAATGGATGGCCAGCTTCGTCGACAAAGACACGATTGAGGAATGGTTTCAAAAAGCTGAAGCTGAGTAGAACAAGAGCGATGGTGATGACACCGTACAGCATGATGGCGGAGAACTGCTTCTTCAGAAACGACCGCACCACATTGACATCACCCGAACTGTTGGACGACTGACTGTATCGAGTCAATGCTTGTTTGAATTTTTCGGGCAATTTGGGATAGACCGTGTTGTAGAAAGGAAGGGCCCCTTTGATCATATACGGGGTGACAAAGGTGGTGATGATGGACACCGAGACAATGATAGGATAAAGGTCCTTGTTGATTACTCCGAAACTCAAACCCAATCCTGCAATGATAAACGAAAACTCACCTATCTGACAGAAGCAGAATCCCGACTGGACAGCAGTCTTCACTGTTTTGCCCGACAACAACACTCCTATAGTGGCGGATGTCGACTTGAAAAAAATGACAGTAAGGGCGATAACGATAATGGGAACGATATACTTTACTAAAATCTGTGGGTCCACCAACATGCCTACCGACACAAAAAATACTGCACCAAACAGATTCTTGATAGGGGTGATGATGCGGTGTATGGTGTCTGCCTCAATGGTTTCCGCCAGGATGGCTCCCATGACAAAAGCACCCAAAGCTGTCGAAAAGCCCGCATAGCTTGCCAACACCACCATCCCAAAGCACAACCCCACGGCGACAACACAGAGGGTCTCTTCGGTCATATAACGGCGCATCCATTTGAGGAACGAGGGAATGAGATAGATGCCGAAGGTGAACCACACAATCAGGAAGAACACCAGCTTCGCCATCGATTTGCCCAACTCCATGCCGTCAAAGTGCCTGCTGACGCTGAGGGTGGACAGTATCACCAGCAGCAGCACTGCGATAAGGTCCTCGACCACCAAGACAGCGGTGACGGTACTTGTGAATTTCTGTTGTTTCAACTTCAGGTCGTCAAACGACTTGATGATGATGGTGGTGGAGGAAATCGAGAGCATACATCCCAAGAAGATGCAATCCATCGACTCCCATCCCAGTATCCGTCCCACACTGCTGCCGATAAGGAACATCATGATAAGCTCGGTGAGGGCGGTGATGGCACCTGTGCCTCCCACCTTCTTCAGTTTCTTGATGCTGAACTCCAATCCCAAAGCAAACATCAGAAAAACAATACCGATATCGCTCCACACATGGACGTCGGTTTTGTCGGTGATGGCGGGGAACCAGGGAAAATAAGGGCCGATAAAGAATCCTGCGACAATATATCCTAACACCAGCGGCTGCTTTAGCCATTTGAAGATAACGGTGACAATACCGGCGGTGACAAGAATGATGGCAAGGTCGAGAAACAGGGGAGGCAGAGAAGACATGGTGTATTTGTGTTTACTATTTTGACATTACCGTCCCCGTTTTTGTCTCGGTCGGGACGACAGGAACCGATTTCTGTACGCTGATATATACTTCGGTGTAGCCCAACGAATGAAGCATTTCACTGATATGGCTGACACCCGCATGCGAGGCTTTGTCGAGGATGCCGCTGTCGATGGCTCTCTGTCGCAGCCGCTTGGAAGCCTCCTTCTCAATCTTGGTCACCTGCTGATGCGACCACTTGCCATCTTGGGCAAAGATACGGATGTCGGAAGGGTTGACCAGCACATCAAACACCTCAGGCTCGGGCAACACTACCCACACGCTGTCACCGTGACAACGCACCCTGGTGGAATCGATGCCCGAGAGATCGAAACCTGCTCGCACCTTCCCCTTCACCACGATGACAATCTCGTCGGGGGCAGAGGTCAACAAACGGGTGCCCTCTTTGGTGTAGTGCATCACCATTTCGTCGAAGAAACCCGCGGTGGTCAGCTCTTTGATTTCACGTATCTCAACCAGCAGCATCTCTGTGTCGTCAATCTCCACCTCATGGTGTTTGAAAGGATTCAAGTTGGGGAGCGTCGGTTTGAACAACAAAAACAGGACGAACAACGCGACCACAGCCGCCACGACAGTCAACACCCTTCGCATGGTGCGAGACAAACCCAACCACAGCGGACGCAACGAACGCAGCCATTGAATCCACCGAGCGTGGGTCTTGCCGTCCTGTGCTTTCGACGATAGTTGCTGTGGATGTTCGTCGACAGGTTGTTTTGTTTGCTTCTGCTCTTCCATGACTATTCAAATTGTACTTTGACGATCTCGAACCCAAGGTTCTTCAACATGGTGGTCACCATCTCGCTGGCGTTGCGTTCGGCCTCCTGATAGATGCCTGTCGAGGGAATACTGGCCCTGATTTGCTGCTCGGCTTGCATCAGCAGCTTGTTACGCTCGGAGGCATTGAAATCGCTACGGAGGGCGGAAATCTTCTTGTAGGTCAACTTCACCTCCTCGGGAGGCATATTGAAGGAGAGCAGACGAGCATGCGGGAGGGTGACAATGGCCGATTTGCGAAGGGCGTCGGCTTGAATGTTTTTCTCACCGAAATCGTCAAGCGGGATGCCCGCCTTGATGTAACTGGTAGTGGAGAAAAGAATCATACGGTCGCCCAGTTTATACCAGTCGCCGTTGTCGTTGGCCGAGACAATCTTGTTGACGGTATACTCCACCGTCCCCAGTTCGGCCATCTCGGTCATCTGTGGAATCCAGTTCTCCAACTCCTCTTCGAGCGAAGGGCCTTTCTTGCACGACACCGACACAAGCGTCATCACTATCACCAAGATAGAAACACGAAAGAGGGAGACATATGGTTTGGCACTCGCAGTCATGATTAACAAAAATTATACTATGAACGACAGAAACTCCTTTTTATTGTACAATTATTATTACTTTTGCAAAACGAAACATTCACCGCTCGATTTCTTCAACCCATCTGAAAATAATATAAATAGATACTCCAATGAAAAGACAAGACTGGATTCTTATCCTTTGTGTGGTCATCGTGTTGACCCCGTTCTTCATTCCCGCCACCCATTTCCTCGAGGTTTTCGAGCGTTGGACAGGCTCCTATCCTTTCGTGATGGCTTTCTTCAAATTCGCCATTCTCTCCACTTTGGGCGAGATGATTGGCCTCCGCATCCGCAAAGGTGTTTACAACGAAAAAGGCTTCGGCATTGTGCCCCGCATGATGGTATGGGGCTTTCTGGGCATGTGCATCGCCTTTGCCATGACGGTCTTCAAGTCGGGCATTCCCGTGGTGCTGGGCACCATCGCCACCATCGACCCCTCGGTGACCCGTCCCGAAGCCATAGCCCATCTGCGCGAGGTGTTCGCTTCGAGCGACCTCACATGGGGCAAGGTGGGCATCGCCTTCTGTGTCAGCGTGTCGATGAACACCATCTTCGCTCCTGTGATGATGACGTTCCACAAATGCACCGACGCCCACATCCTGATGAACGGCGGCACAGTCAGCGGATTGCTCCGCAAGATGAAAATCGGCGAGATTCTTCCCAAACTCGACTGGGACACCCACTGGAACCTGGTACTGAAGAAGACCATCCCTCTCTTCTGGTTCCCTGCCCACACCCTCACCTTCCTGCTGCCCGGCACCTGGCAAGTGCTCTTTGCCGCCTTCCTGGGCATCGCACTCGGTGTCATCCTTGCCATCGCCAACAATACTAAGAAGTGAAAGTAAACTATCATACCCATTCACACTACTGTGACGGCAAGGGCGAACTGCGCGACTATGTCGATTACGCCCTTGCCCACGGTTTCACCCATCTGGGTTTCTCTGGTCACGCCCCTGTCCCTTTCGCCAACACCTTCAGCATCCACGACGACGAGTACGAAGACTATTGTCGCGAGGTGCGCCAATTGCAACAGGAGTTTGCCGACCGTCTGACCATCCGATTGGGCTTGGAGATTGACTATATCCCCGGCCTGATTGAGGATTTCCAACCCCTTGTCCAACAAGGGGGACTGGATTATGTCATCGGCAGCGTGCATATCGTCGCCAACCCAGAGATGCCTGTCGACGACCCCAACGACCTTTGGTTTATCGACGGCAGCCGCTACGAGACCTACGACGAAGGGTTGATGCGTCTTTTTGGAGGAGATATAAAGAAAGGTGTCACCACCTTCTTCCGTCAGACAAACGAGATGATCGAGCGGAACCGTCCCACCATCGTGGGCCATTTCGACAAGATTGTGATGCACAACCGCGACCGCTATTTCCACTACGACGAGCCTTGGTTCCTCAGCCTTGTGGGCGAGACCGTCGAGCTGATACGCGAGGTGGGCAGCATTGCCGAAATCAACACCCGCGGCATCTACAAAGGTCGCCACTACGACTATTATCCCGCAAAACGCACCATCCAAGCCATGAACGAGAAGCGCATTCCTGTGGTCGTCTCCACCGACGCACACGAGCCCTCGAACTTAGACCTTTTCGAAGGTGCCTACGAGTTTTTGGAGTCGATACATTATCGGGAAGTCCTGTACACTTTCTGACGACCTCGTGCCTCTTTTTGGAAAAATAACCTCCTGAATGGAAAAACGTCGTCTGTTTTTCCCTGAACGAGATATTTATAATTACAATCACCTACTCGACGGCAATCCCCTCCCCTTTTTTATAAATCAGCGAGTTGAATAGAGAAGCAAGTCCATACCAACTCTATACCAAGTCTATACTATCTCTATACCAACTCTATGGTATCTTCGATGTACCTACGATGATCCTCCTATGATCCTTCGATGCCCCTCCTATGATCCTTCGATGCCCCTCCTATGATCCTTCGATACCCCTCCTATGATCCTTCGATGCCCCTCCTATGATCCTTCGATGCCCCTCCTATGATCCTCCACTTAGCAAGTGGAGTCTGAATGTAGCCATAGTGTAGTATCAATGCACCTTTGCTGTATTTCCACAGTACTATGTGTTTAGATAAAATGAACGAGCAAATCTAAAGCAATATCCTTCTATTTTTTCAAACCAGACATTATGGATTTTATTGTGTTTATGATTATTTAACAAACCCGCTATCGCACTTTAAATGTGTAAATTATAATAATCGAGAGATATTTTTACAGGTCATAATGCAATTTATACTTTACATTTATAAAGTTTTCTTTACTTTTGCATTGTCAATTGATGAAGAAAAAGAGTGCGCACCTCTTTGTAAACAATTGTATTATAACCTAAAACGATAAAAAATGAAAACAACAAGATTGTTATTACCACGTAGTTTTAAGGTAGTCGGATTCTGCCTGCTATCGGTGGGAATTGTGTTGGGAATACTATACTGTGTGATTCCCGATTCTATGTCGATATCGGTTAACGATATCCGAGAACTGCTCGGAGTTGAACGTTTAAAAGCCAATGCCACATTTCTCGGTGGATATACCGCCGAAAGTGACCTGATGATTACTGTTATAGGACTACTGTTGGTTGTGGGCGGTGTGTTTGTGGGCTTCTCACGCAACAAGGATGACGACGAGTTTATCGAGCAGATACGCTACGAATCGCTGCTGACATCTATTTACATAAACAGTATCGCTTTGGTTGTCTGCCTGTTTCTGGTGTGGGGTTTGCCGTTTGTAACCGTGATGTTCTGCAGCCTTTTCTCGGTGCTGTGTATTTTCATTGTCTGCTTCTATATCCGTGTTTTGATTAACAAAAAAACGATGCAAAATGAAGAATAGGTTGAAAGTCGCTCGTGCCGAATTGAATATCACTCAAGCCGAGCTGGCAGAGAGAATCGGGGTAACCCGTCAGGCAGTCAATTCGATAGAATTGGGTAGATATGTACCCTCGACGCTCCTTGCACTCAAGATGGCCCGTGTGTTCGGCAAGAGCGTGGAAGAGCTCTTTATGCTGGAAGAGGGGGATTGAGAGGGGAAGGCTGGAATAAACAGCTTCTCTTCATAGTCAACCCAACACCATTCATCTGTGTCGAAGACGCCACCATTTTTCAAGGTGGCGTCTTCATGATTAAAGAATAATACGTGGACAGCAATGCGGTGTCGTACTTGTCGTATCATTTGATCGCTGAAAATGTGATTTTTTGGTGTATTTTTTTATCCGAAAATGTGATTTTATCTTATATTTGCATTCGGAAAATGTGATATTACACAATGGAACTACTTAAAAGAAAGATAGATAAATATCTTAGTGAAAAGATTCCTGAAAGAGAGATAAAAGTGAACTGTCCCGCGACAGAACGCGACCGAAGTGGAGCGAACTGTCGTGAAAGCGCTGTACCGCATTCTGTCTTTTTCTGATTTTAGTTGACAGTTTTCCTGAAACGGTTGTCAAGTGTTTTACTGGGAATGTTGACAATTTCCTGACGTTGTTGACACCGTTGTTACATCAACCACTTTTTCACTCATTGCGTTTCCCTCTCTTTCTTGTTACTTGGTTGGCTTCAAGCGCCTCGTCCAAAGAGGCATATTTGCGTGACTCAAACAATCGGTCGAAATCGTTCAACGCATCCAAGGCGTAGGCAACATGTAGCAGTCCGTCCAAAGAAATCTTGCCCGTCCGCTCAAAGCGACGATAGGTCGCCAAAGGCAATCCCGAGCGCACCGAAAGGCCTTCTTGCGTCAAGTTCATCTCCAACCGACGAGCCTTCACCCGCTCCGCCAAAGCCATCGCCCTACCTTCTGGCGAAACAACATCAAATGATAATTTATTGTTAGTTATATCCATTTTTTTTACATCAACTGCTCATATGTTAGCAATTGCAAAGATACAACTTTTTTCGGATAAATCGCCAAAACAAAAAAAAATATTCAAACTGGCAAAAAACAGAACGAAAACATCCAGTTCTTGCATTCGTTTCGAGTGTCTTTTCCTGATTATGGTTGACACCGCTATTTTGAAATGTCCCGACTGTCCCGCATCGTTTTCGCTTTTAGGGTATGCCGTATTTTCAACTGTAGCACTGTAACAGTGTAGCGCGACATTGTCTTTTCTGTCTTTTCCTGATTTTGGTTGACAGTTTTTTGCCCTTTTCCTGAAACGGTTGTCAGGTGTTTTACTGGAAATGTTGACAGTTTCCT
>CAJOQB010000043.1 GCA_905236405.1 uncultured Bacteroidales bacterium | reverse complement strand
TGGTGCGGGTCCACTCGTTGTAGCGTGCACCGCTGTCGCGTTCGATGACCACAATACGGTAGTACTCGTTGTAGTTGAGTGAGTCGGAAAGGGTGAGGTTTACTCCAAGATATTTGAAAGTGTAATAGTTCATTCGCATGGCAACGGGGTTGGCCACTCGGGGCAACGGGGGTACATAGGTGGCGGCATGGACATGGCGGCCTGCGGCATCGATGTCGATTTGCAGGTTGTCGAGCGGATGGAGGGTGTAGGGGAAGAAGTAGTTGCAGTTGCGCATCGAGTCGGGGGTGTAGGGGATGCCGTTGACGGAGAGAATGAGTTGGGCATCGGCCACGGGATGGTTGTTCGACGAGTCGAGCAGGAAACGGGTGTAAGCGAAATTGACAAACACCTGATGGTCGGCAGTGGGGATGGCGTTGAGCACCATCTGATGGTTGCCGTCGTCGTCGATGGGCAACACGGTCTCGCACGAAGTGGCGAGGAACAACAGTGTCAGGAGCAGGGGAATATATCTTTTCATGGTCGGATGTGCTTAGAAATAGAAGGTGTAAGCGATGGAGGGGATGATGGGGAAGATGGAGAGTTGCATCAATGCCGACGAGTATGAACCATAGCGTTCGTTAGGCGACTGGTAAATCATATAGGGATTCTTTCGGTTGTAAAGGTTGTAGACACTGACGTTGATGGTCCGGTGGCAGCGGCCAAACTCGCGGTGGAAGTTGACGCTGGCATCCATGCGGTGATAGTTGGGCATACGGTAGTTGTTGCGTCCGTCGATATAGGACAGCTGTCCCATGCCGTAGCCATCGGCAGGCTGCAGGTAGTGGTCGGGGTCGTCGTTGGCGATGGCATAGCGTTGGGTGGAGAGGGTGACGGCGTTGCCCGAGGTGAAGACCCAGGTGACGCTGGCGTCGATGGTGGGGCTGAACTTGTAGGCAAGGACGATGGAGAGGTCGTGCCACCGGTCGTATTTGGCGGGGAAGGGGTTGCCGTTGTTGAGCACTTGTCCTTCGCGGTCGAAAAGTCGCATGGTGCGACTCCAGGTGTAGCCTATCCATCCAGTGAGGTCGCCAAACTCGCGTTGCACAAGAAACTCCACGCCGTAGCTCCATCCGCGACCGGCGTAAATCAGGTTCTCCCACGACTCCGACGAGCCGAAGAAGGTGGCACCGTCTTTGTACTCTATCAGGTTGTTCATGTGTTTGTAGTAGCCCTCGATGGAGAAGTCGGCTATATCGCTCAGGGTATAGAAGAGTCCTGCCGCCACTTGGTGTGAGTTCATCGGCTGCACCTTGTCAGTGACAGGAACCCAAAGGTCAGTGGGGAGGGTGATGCTGCTGGTGGAGAGCAGGTGGACATATTGCGTCATGTAGGCATAGCCGGCTTTGAAAGAGAGGCCGTCGGCCAGCAGCAGTCGGGCTGAGAGACGAGGTTGCAGGGAAGGGTAGGTGACATTCTGCACATGGAACAGCGAGGCATGCAGCCCTCCGTTTAGTTTCAGTGCCGGTGAAATGGTCCAGTCGTCTTCGATGAAGGCCACCAACTCTTGGGCGTGCACCGTCTCGCTGAGGATGGTGGTGTCGTACTGCAGCGGCTGGTTCATCTGGATGGAGTCGAAATAGTTGATGCTGCCTTTGGCCACTTCGGGCTGGAACCAGTGGGGACTGCCGTAGAGGCCAAACTTGATGGCGTGGTTGGGATTGGGGGCATAGTCGAAGTCGGCCCGTGCCGTCAGTTCGCGGATGCCCGAACGATAGTCGCCTTCGATGGTGGAGGGGTTGGGATCGTTGGGCGAGGCAATCTTCTCGACGTTGCCCACGATGCTATTGTGATACTGGGTATAGCTGACCGAGAGGTTCATAAAGAGCTGTGGCGACAGTTCGCGGTTCCATCGCAGCGACCCGATGAGGTTGCCCCATCCGTTCTCAAAACCCAGGAACATATCTTCGTTGAGCGAAGTCACCGTCCGTATTCTGCCATGCACATGGTCGTCGCCGGCATAGAAACTGGCATAGAGTCGGCTCTTGTTGTTGAACTTGTGGGTCACTTTGGCGTTGAGGTCATAGAAATAATAGCCGGCGTCGAACTTGGCGTTCTGTGCCGTGGGGTTGTCGGGAAGCTCCTCCTCGGCACTGTTGTTGTCGGCCAGCATCATCACCATGGGGATGAAAAAGAGTTCGGCATAGGTGCGTCGGGCAGAGATGCTGAAGGTGGTCTTCTCTTTGACCAAAGGTCCTTCGAGATTGAATTTGGCACTGATAAGCCCTATCGATGCGTTGCCGTGCAGCTCCTTGTCGTTGCCGTTGTTCTGTGTGACGTCGAGCACGGCGCTGAGTCGTCCACCGAAACGAGCGGGGAAACTGCCTTTGTAGAGGGTGACATTCTTGACGGCATCGGTGTTGAAAGCACTGAAGAAGCCTCCGAGATGGGTGACGTTGTACAAGGCCACTCCGTCTAACAGAAAGAGGTTTTCGTCGGGGCCGCCGCCGCGGACATACATGCCGCTGCTTCCTTCGCTGCCGCTTTGTACGCCTGGCATCAGTTGCAGGGCTTTGATGACATCCGACTCGCCGAAGAGCACCGGTACCGTCTTGATTTTCTCCACCGTCATTTGGTTGGCGCTCATCTGTGACGAGCGGGTGTCGCCGATACGCTCGGTGGTGATCTCCACCGTCTTGAGTGTGGCGTTGGCGGTGAGTGCCACCGAAAGTTCGCGGTTGGCCGTCAGGCGGAACGAGTGGTATTGTTGGTTGTAACCGACGTAGGATATCTTCAGGGCAACGCTGTCGCGTGGCAGCGAAAGACTATAGTGGCCGTATTCATTGGTGATGGCTCCTTTGCCGCTACGCATGTCGACAATGCTGGCACCAATCAGCGTCTCGCCCGACGAGGCGTCGGTAACGGTTCCGCTGACGGTGTAGCGTTGGGCACAGAGCCAACAAGGCAGAAGCAGCAGTGTCAGAATCAGGATGCGTCTTCTCATGAATGGTTACTTCAGAAGGTTCTTGGCCAGTTGTAGCATCTCGGCATCGCAGCCCAGGATGGTGGCGATACGCAATGCCTCTTGCGGCACGTCGTCGCTGGTGTCGGGCTGCAAAGAATAGTCCATGAAACGGTTGATGTTGTTTGGTGAAAGGGGGATGTCGGCCATGCTCTCCACAAACCCTTTGACCCTCAGCCGACGGCAACTGAGACCGAGTTGACTATAGTGGGTGGTGACGAGGGTGAGCGAAGGCCGTTGGTCGAGCAGCGTGCCAATGCTCTGCACGATGGCCTTGCCCTCGATGGGGTTGGTGGTGCGAGCCGGCTCGTCAATCAGGATAAGCAGATGTGCCTGGGCGGCGTAGTGGAGGGTGTTGCTGATTTTGATAATCTCGCTGGCAAAACTCGACAGGCCGTTCATCTCGTTCTGCTCGTCGCCGATGCAGAACACTACATCGTCGACCAGCTGAACCTGTGCCTCGTCGGCAGGGGCGTACATGCCGAACTGTACCATCAGCTGGGCAATGCCCACGGTCTTCAACACCACGGTCTTGCCTGCCATGTTGGCACCTGTGATGAAACAGACGCCCGAGTGCAGGTCGATGTCGATGGGTTGGTAGCGGATTTGCAACTCGCGGTTGCGATGCTGCAGTCGCAGGTTGACGAGGTTGCGGTAGCAGGTGCCATCGGTGGAGAGCTGCGGTTGGCAGAGATGCCATTCGATGGCTTGGGTGGCTTTGGCCATCAGCACGTCGGTGTAGGCCATCCGCTCCAATGCCTCCATCAGTCGGTCTCCCATGGGATGCAGTTGGTCGCTCAAACGGGCAATGACTTCTTGCTGTAAGGTCTCTTGCTGTCCGAAGAGGTCGCTGATGCGGCTCATTTGCTGCGAACGTTGCTCTTCGTCCATCTCTCGTTCGTGGGCGTCGAGATATGCTTGTTGGGCTTTCAGCTCTTTGCGGATGGGACCCAGTTGGGGATGATAGGAGTCGTAGATGTAGAAATTGGGGGTGCCTGTATTGTCGGGGTCGAGCAGTTGGAATGTTTCTTGCAGGTCGGGGATGGCCAGCATCTGTCGGATGCCCATCGTGTCGGCGGCACGGTTGGCCTCGATACAAAGTAGCGACAGTTGTTTGATTTCGAAGAGTTCCACCTCGTTCAGCGACACATGGTGCAGCAGGTTGCGAAGGGTGGTGGCAATGTCGTGAAGCTCCATCAGTTTGTGGCGGATGACACCGATGGGACGGTTGTATTGCTCGTCGCCAAGCAGGGCGATGAGGGTGGCTATATGGCTGTGTTCCGATACGATGGCTTCAGGATTGGTCATCCAAGGGGTGTCGAGCAGATGACGCCGACCCGCCGTCGACATCAGTTCCAAGCTGTCGACCACGTATTGGAATCCGGGTTCTTCTTTGAGTTTGTCGCGTAAAAGCATATCGTTGAGGGTTTATTGCCGCATCACATCGTATACGGGAGTTTGTAGTGCCTCGCTCAGTTGTTCGCAGGCGGCCTTGCTGTCGAGACGATAGCTGCTGGGCGATGTGGGGTTGAGCGTGATGGCGATGAGCTTGCTGCGTTGCAGCACCTTGATTTTTCCGCCTTTGCGAAGATAGTCGCCCAGCGCCTCGGGCGAGAGAAACAGTTTGGTGAAATCGCGGGCGATGAGTGTCACGTCGGCTACATTCTTTTGTCGGCACAGGTATTTCAGCAGTCGGTCGCTGACGGCACCGGCGACAAAGAGGGTGTTACCGTAGGGGAATAGGTCGGTGTTCTCTTTGTCCAAGAGAAAAGCGGAGACGATACCGAGGTCGTGGGGCTGCCCTTCGTCGTCGATGCCCCACAGCCCTTTGGCAATAGGAGCCAAGGTGTCGCGAAGCGAGGCATCCACCTCCTCCAAGTTGATGAGTTGGTAGACAAACCGAGTCTTGGCAATCAGTGTCTTGATATTGGTCGACACGGCACCTCCAGTGGCCAGAATCATGGCATCGGTGACGGTGGGCGAGGCCAAGGAGAGACGCGAGAGGGCGCCGTCGACAATGGTGAGCGGCACTCCTTGTTGGCGGAACGACTCGATTTGTTGTCGCAACTTCTCGGTGGTAGCCGGCCCCGAAAGCAGTATCTTGCCGGCACAAACCACACGTCCTGTCACCAACCGGCCTAACGAGGTGCTGTAGGTGTCGACGTGCAACAGTTCCGACACCAAGCGTCGGCACAGATAATGCCGCTCGGAGGTGATGAACTGGGTGCCCTCGTAGAGGGTGATTTCCGGCTTGGCGGTAGCAAAAACGGCATCGGTCTGCTCACCGTCGACACCGATGGAGGTCACCGCCACAGGCAGGTTCATCTCGTTCAACCGACGCAATACATAGTTGAGACACACGGTCTTCCCTGTGTTCTTGTCCAGTCCCACGATAGAGAGGCTGCGGTGCTTGAGTATGTCGTTGACGAATGGCATTTCGGTTTGCAAAAGTACAAAGAAAAAAGGATGTGCCTTTTTTTCTTTATCGAAAAAAATGTCAAACCAAAAAGATTATGTATATTTGCACTCTGCAATAATCAAAGTAATTATTAACAATAAACTATAAATAAAATGATTACCAAGTTAGACCAACTGATTGACCTTGCCAAGAGCAAAGGTAAAAAAAGACTTGTAGGTGCTTATGCTAACGATTCGCACACCATCGGAGCCATCAGCAACGCCATCGATTTGGGTATTGTCGAAGGTACACTTGTCGGCGATATCGAGACCATCAAGAACGTCTGTGCTCAAGAAGGCATCGATGTCAACAAGTTCGAACTGGTTCAGGAAGCTGACGAGGCCAAGGCCGGTGCCAAAGCTGTTGCCCTGATTAACGAAGGCAAAGGCGACCTGCTGATGAAGGGTCTGCTCAGTACCGACAAATACATGCGTGCCATCCTCAACAAAGAGAAAGGTCTCATGCCCGGTACCAAGAACGACATGCTCACCCACATGGCTGTCTTTGAGGTTCCCGCTTACCACAAACTCCTTGTTTGCTCCGACGTGGCCATCATCCCCGCTCCCGATTTGAAGCAGAAAACCGCTATGCTCAACTATCTGGTCAAGACCGCCAAGAGCCTCGAGATAGAGAAACCCAAGGTGGCTGTCGTGTGCCCCACTGAGCAGATGCTCACCGGTATTCAGAGCTGCGTCGACGCTGCCATGCTCTGCATGCAGAATAAACGCGGTCAAATCAAGGGTTGCGAAGTCGAAGGTCCTCTGAGCCTCGACATCGCCATCAACAAGGAAGCTGCCGAGACCAAGAAACTCGTCAGCCCCGTGGCCGGCGATGCCGACTGCCTGCTCTTCCCCAACCTTGAGACAGGCAACGTCTTCTACAAGACCGCTACCAAGTTTGCCGGTGCTGAACTGGCTTGCATGGTGGTCGGAGCCCGCATCCCCTGCATCCTCACCTCGCGTGGCGACACTGCCAAGACCAAACTCTACAGCATCGCCCTCGCATCGCTGCAGTGCAAGTAATTTTTGTTAAGAATGTTTGAATTTCTTTTTTACTACGGCAGCACACCCTTCGGTTGTTGCCGTAGTTTTTTTTGATTATACAAATGGATAAATACTTTGAAGAACTGCCTTGCGCCATCACCGTCAGCGATGTCGACGGCAATATCCTTGACATGAATGTCAAAGCCGGCAGCCTTTACGAGAAACGCGGAGGCCGCGAGGCCCTCATCGGCAAAAACCTGCTCGACTGTCATCCCGAGCCTGCCCGCTCCAAGTTGGTCGGACTGTTGCAAGAGCACAATGTCAACGCATACACCATCGAGAAAGAGGGACAGAAGAAACTCATCTACCAGACCCCTTGGTTTGAGAACGGTGAGTTCAAGGGATATATCGAGCTCTCGTTGGTCATCCCCTTCGAGATGCCCCATTACATACGCAAACCTAAGACAAACTAACAATGAAGATATTCCGACTGGCACTCCTCCTGTTGTTGTTGTGGGGAGGCTCCGCCATGGCCCAAGGAAAAATAACGGGCCGTGTGATTGACAAAGGCTGCAACGAGGGCATAGGCTATGCCTCGGTGTCGGTACACAAACTGTCTGACTCGTCTTTGGTCAACGGTGTGGTGACCGATGACGATGGCTCTTTTGTTATCGACAAGTTGTCGCATGGACAGTATTTGCTGAGGGTGACATTCATGGGTTTCCAAACCTATTGGAGCCCGTCGCCATTTACCATCAGCGCCTCCAACCATACGGTCAATGCAGGACGCATTGTCATCGCACCGACAGCCACCACCATGCAGGCTGTCGAGGTGAAGGCCGAACGCAGCATGGTCGACTATCAGATTGATCGAAGGGTCATCAACGTCGACAAGAATATCGTGGCTGGTGGCGGCACTGCCACTGATGTCCTCGAGAATGTGCCGTCGGTCACCGTCGACAACGACGGCAATGTCAGTCTCCGTGGCTCCTCCAATGTCAAGGTGCTCATCGACGGACGACCCTCCGAGTTGCTCAGCAACGACCTGGCCAGCCTGTTGGAACAGATACCGGCCAGCAGCGTCGAGAATGTCGAGGTCATCACCAACCCTTCGGCCAAATACGACCCCGAGGGCATGAGCGGCATCATCAACATCAAGCTGAAGGACCGAGCCTCCAATGCCCTTGGATGGAACGGCTTGGCCAACTTCAATGTGGGCAGCCCGATGCCTTTCTCCATGCCCGAGGGTATGCCGATGTTCCTGCCTACCGCCACCGGCTCCATCAGCATGAACTATACCACCGAGAAGTACAACATCATGTTCTCGGCAGACGGTGGCCGTCGCACCCGTGGCAACACCAGCAACACCTACATCGAACGCTATGGCATCAACCCCAGTATCGACAGTCTGTACCAGTTGGGCTGTGACCCCTCTTTGATGGGAAGTGTCAAGGTCGGATTTGAATATTATTTCAACAAGAAAAACTCGGCCATGATTTCCTACCAGTTACGTGGGGGCAATCGTATGCGGCAACATTATATCACCGACCACGATTTGCTTTATGGCGGCAATATGGACTACCTGCAATCCGACACCAACCAGAACCGCAACACCAACCACAGCGTCAGTTTCAACTTTACCCACAAGTTCGACAACCCGAACCAACTGCTTACGCTCGACGCCACCTACAGCCGTCGTCACGGCAGGGGAGACGGTATGCAGGAACAGTTCTATCCCTACGGACCATCCAATCTTTTGCACTACTATCGTCGCGACTCGGAGTCTGACAACTACAACAACAACTTCAACCTCCAGTTGAACTACACCCATCCGTTGTCCGAGAAATGGAAATTGGAGACGGGCTATGAAGGCCGTATCACCAGTAGTGACCAGGATTACGACTACTATATGACAGAATATGATTTGAATGGCGACCTGCATCGTCTTCGCGACGATATCTCCTCCATGAACTACCTCTTCCAACAGCAGATACATGCTGTCTATGCCACTGTTGGCGGCCCTCTCACCGAACACCTCTCGGCTCAGGTGGGTCTGCGTGGCGAATACAGTCATGTCTACGGCGTGGACCATGAGCATTCAACGGCAGAAACGGTCGACAAACCTTATCGCCAGCTCTATCCTACGGTACACCTCAGTTACGAGATTAACCAGTACCAGTCGGTTCAACTCAGCTATAGCCGTCGTGTCCGTCGTCCGTGGATGTGGGATCTCAACCCCTACATCAATGTCCGCGAAGGTTCGCAGATGTCGTTTGGCAACCCGAGCCTCGACCCCGAGTTCACCAATGCTTTCGAACTCTCCTACAACTTCGGCATTCGTCAGACCAATATCTACACCTCGCTCTACTATCGCCAGACCAACAACCAGATGACCTGGTTCGGCTTTGTGTGGGATTCTTTGTCGGTGCCCTACTATGCTCCGTGGATGACCTACAACTCCGACTACGACAACTTCTGGGCATCAACGGCTCAGAACCTCGGCAGCAGCGTCAACGCTGGTCTCGAACTCATCGTCGACCAGCAGATTGCCAAATGGTGGAAAATCAATGCCAGTGTCAACCTCTTCAACAGCAGCATCACTGGCAACGACATCATTGGCGACAGCACCCGCTCCGCCTTCCGCACCAATGCCAAGCTCAGTTCCTTCATGACGCTACCTAACGACTGGACCATCCAACTCTCGGCACAGTACAACTCGCCTTGGTTCGACCTCCAGACCGATATGGACCCCTCCTATTGGGCCGACCTTGCTGTCAAGAAAGACTTGTGGAACAAACGGGCCACCCTTAGCCTCCGTGTCTCCGATGTCTTCTGCACCGGTGCCTGGGGCCATACCACCATCAACGGCCAGATGTACCGTGTCATGAAGTCGCGTCGCATCTCGCCCAACTTCACCTTGGGCTTCTCCTACAAAATCAACAAGGGCCTGCGTCAGCAACAGTCTGGCGACTTTGAAGAGGAGGACAGCAGCCTTTCCTATTGATTGGATATGGAAGCCTACCCACATCTCCATCTGCCCCCTTGTCGTCTGACCACTCGACAAAACGAAGGACGCACCGATGTCTTTGACATCGTGCGTCGTCGTTATGTTGCCCTCACTCCCGAGGAATGGGTGCGGCAGCATGTGGTTCATGCCCTTCATCACCATCAGGGCTATCCCATCGAGTTGATGCAGGTGGAGGGCACCATCGCCTTGGGTGGTTTGACCAAACGGTGCGACATTGTGGTATACAACTCACAGATGCAGCCCCTCATGATTGTGGAATGTAAAAAGGCCGATGTCTCTATCGGCCAGCGGGTCGTCGACCAAATCTGTCGCTACAACCAAGTGCTTCGAGTCCCTTATCTTTTTGTCACCAACGGCCTCGACCATCTGGTTCTCCATGCCGACTTCGAGCAACAGCGTCTCGTGCAGCTCGTAGCATTGCCCACATGGCAACAACTAACACAACTGTAGAAAGTCTGCCTGTTGCACAATGTTTTCAGAGGGGTGACGTTATCAAACAAATAATCATCAAAAGCAAATCAATATGACGGTAACAGAAGAAGAATTGCAAAGAATTGTGGCACGAGCCGTGAAGGTGGCGTTGGGCGAAATTCAAGCTGAGAAAGAGCAGGAGACAGTCGAACAGCAATCGCAATCATCTGTGGATGTGAAGCCCATGGATGCACAGCAGTTCGAGGAAGCCATGAACCTCATGGAATCCAACCGTGGAAAAGATCAGGAACCCAAGGTAGGTATCTTCTGGTACAGTCCTCATCAAAATGACCTTTTTGGTGTCAGATCACATCGTGTGTCTGACTATCTCAAGCCTAATGCACGTTCCGAGTTCGGAACCATCTCGTGTTCCGAGATGCACGAGGATGTGTGGAAGAAGGAATACCATCGCCAGAAGTACAAGAACGATGGCATTGGCCCATATACGGGTGCCTATGAGATGGTGCCGCGAGGCCGTATTTTCTACAATCCCGATACAGAACTGTTCACCATCGCCGTAGGTAGTTGGATAGAGCAGTACCCTCAGGCGGTACAACTCATCGTGGATGAATTTAATCTCAAGGGCATCAACTATGAGGTGAAGACTGCCCACCACTGGGATATAGGGCAGAAGTGGAACTGAACGCGGATGATGAAAGAAATAGGCTGTCGCCCTTAGAGTTGTAGCGGCTGGCCGTCCAGTTTGGCGGACACAAGGTCGTCACCTTGATAGACCAGTTTTAGCGAGAAGAAAGGTTGGTGGGGGGTGTCGAGCAGACGGAGGAAGATGCGGTCGCCTGGCCATAGTGTCAGGTCGAACAGTCTCTTTTTGTCAATCCATTCCAGTTCGCCCTCGTCGCAGTCGGTTTGTGTCCCCGACCAGTCGGTACAGACGAAGAGGTGCATATACTCACACGGCCAAACGTCGCTGATGAAGGTGACGATGCCGCGATATTCCCATCGCAGCACATCCAATCCCGTCTCCTCTTTCACTTCGCGGACCATGCATTCGTCGGGGCTCTCGTCGCCCTCGCACTTGCCACCGACGCCAATCCATTTGTCATGGCTGGCGTCGTGTTCTTTTTTGATGCGGTGAAGCATCAAGTATTGGCCGTCTCTTTCGAGATAGCAGAGGGTAGTCTGTTTCATATGGCCATGATAACGCGAATGGACCGATAATATTATTGCTCTCTATCGGAACAGAGTGGGTTTTTCTTTGCTGGCCAATCGGCACAGATACTGTGACCGTTTTGGGGTTGTCCCAGTATCAAGCATAGCTGTGCATGCCGCCCAACAAGAAGTTGACACCAAAGTAGGTGACAACGATGGAGAGAAAGGCTACCAAGAGGTAGGTGTGGAAGACCATCGGTTTGCGCAACCATGGAATCATTCGGCTGTGCAACGGAACGACATAGAGAAGGGTGGAGATAAGAGCCCACACCTCTTTGGGGTCCCAAGACCAGTAGGAGCCCCAGGATATGTTGGCCCATACAGACCCGACGATGATGCCTGTTGCCATGAAGAATATGGCTGGATATAGCAGCAATTGAGATATTGTCTGGAGACGTTCCACAGAGGATTGCCATTGTCTGTTTGTCGCACGGATGACAATGGCGGCTATGGAATTGAACAAAGTAAAAGCCAGCAGGGCATAGGCAAACATCATGATGGCCACATGGATGAGTAACAAGGGCGATTTCAGTACGGGCATCAGTGGCGTGGCAGGCGGGTTAACCCCCTCAATCATGGCGGCCATCAACACAAAACCGGTCATCAGCAACCCGAAAGGCAACGACAACTCAAAGCGACGATGGCTAACCAGTGCCGCCACAGCTATGCAGAATGCCAGGAAACACATGGTCTCATAGCCTCCACCCAACGGGACATAGCCGGAGAGAAGCCACCGTAGGAAGAACAGTAGCAACAGATAGACCGACAGCAGTGTCAGAAGAACCATGCTCAGCTGTCTGCCCCATTTCCACTCGTCAGTGCGTCCATACTGTAGAAGCATCATGACAAAGAAAAAGAGCCCCAACAGGACACACATGATGGCAAGGGGACGGGTGAGGGCGATGCGGTTGTAGAATCGTTCGGCACGGAAAACGAATTGTGATGGTGTCGTTCCCTTGCCACGCTGTTCTTGATAGGCGCGATGTTTGTCGAAAGCCATGCCCAGTGTCTCCATGTCGCCCATGGCCACCAGCTCTTGGAAATAGCTCTGCTGCTTGCGGATGTAGATGTATTCATTGTCGCTGATGGTGCTGGGAACGAAATTGTCGTTTTGCGAAAACCACCCGATGGAGCCGGCCGTGTCGGACACGGGGAACACTTTCAGCAGATGACCACTATATAGTTGCACCAGCATATTGTATTTCTTGTTCGTCTCGGAGAATTTGGAACGTCGCGGATCGTCGAGTGCCATGCTGTCGAGCATTTTGTCAACAATATTTTCACCGTTGGGGTCCAGCAACTGGGTCAGCGACGCATAGCGACTGTCGAGATGCAGTGTGTCGCGGACGGCACGCCCTTTTACCTTGATGACGGGCTCGTCTTTCCAGTCGTCATAATAGAACAGCCATCCTGCCAGTACTTGCTCGGCTGAAAAACCTTTATAAGAGGTGCTGCCATAAAGCTGATAGGTAAAGTCGCGGGCAAAAGTCTGCAGCGGACACACTCGGTCTTTGTAGAGGATATACATGTTGCCCATCTTGTTGGCAGTGGTCTTGGGCAGGGTGCGGGGATTGCTGCTGTGAGCATTGAGGGGAGACAGGGGTAGAACAAGCAGCAGCACCATTGCCACCTTGAGCACAGGGCTGTGTAGCATCTGACGGAAGGGGCTGTGCTTGTCAATAAAGAAGAAGACAATCATGGAGAGAAGCATCATCAAAAATCCTGCATATATCAAAGCAATACCCCAAGGGTCGTGGGCCACTTCCAGCATTACCGTTCCATCCTTGTCGTAATCGCTGATATAGAAACGATAGTTCTTGTACCGACCTATGTTGTTCATCGAGATGGTCTGTGCCGATTGTTGTCCGTCCATTGTCACTGTGGCCACATAATCCATCGGGGCATGTGTCCCTGGATAGCTGATTACCTCGAAGTTGTTGAGCGTTACACAAAAAGGCAGTTCCATCGACTGGTTGTCCTCATCGACAAAGGTGCTGTTTGGTTGGTTGGGCTGTAGGGTGATGACACCGCTTTGTCCTGTGGTGTATGTCACCATGGCCCCTACAAAGACGAGCAGTATCGAGGCGTGCAGAGCACCCAATGCTGGACGCTTGTATAATTTGTTGTGTAACGACAGCACTAATGTAAGAGCCATCAGTATGCACCACAGTCCAATGAAGTACGGGGCGTGATAGATGTGCGCAAGTGCTTCAGACGATCCGAAATGACTTTCGTAAACGGTGCCGATAGCCATTGACAGCAACAGGGCAACCAGAACAACAGGGGCAAGGATTTTGACGAATTTCATGATTATTTTTAGTTGTTTGAGTAAAAAGCCGTCAACGAACAGCGTCGTTGACGGCTTCACTTTGGATTAAATGGCGTTGATGAAGGCGACAACGGCATCGCGCTCCGACTTGGAAAGCTTGCGGAAGTTCTCCACCGAACGACGAGCATCGCTGTTGGGGGCGCCGTGCCACATGATGGCTTCGATGACGTTGCGAGCACGGTAGTCATGCAGGCGGTCGCTGGCACCGGTGCATATCTGCGACAATCCACGACCCCACAGCGGTGTGGTGCGGCACCAACCTGTGCGGATGTCGTTTTTCATGTACAGACGGTGTTGTACCATGTCGGTGTAAGGCCAAATCTTCTGGTTGGGATAGCGGGGCAGCCGTACATCGCCGTCACGGAAGAAACCATTGGGGTCGGTGAAGTTGTCGGTGCCTGTGGTCCAAGAGGGGCGGTGGCAGGAGGCACAACCTATCTCGCGAAACAGCCGGCGGCCACGCTGTATGGCGGTGTCGCCCAAGTTGCGGGCTGCGGGAACAGCCAGACCGCGGTGCCATACCATGAAGTTGACATAGTCCTCATCGCTCATCTCTGTGGGAAGCTCCTTTGAAGTGAGATAGTTATAGATGTCGGTCTCCACATTTCCGGTCTTGTTCCATTCGGGGAAATAGGTGTAGAATGAAGCTTGTACATCGGGGTCTTGCGACGATTTGGTGGCATAAATGGTACCGTTGAGGTCAAGATAGTGTTTGCGTCGGTCACTACGGGTGACGTTGGTGATGTTCCAGATGGCATTGGCACCAGCGGCATCTTGCAGCGGGCCACGACTCAAGGCATAGGTGAAGCGTTTGGGATGTGTGGTGTTGCCATATAGCGATGCCCAGTCGTTGCCAGCCCAGATGGCGGGGTTCAAGTCGGCACCAGCGTCATATTCTTTCTGGTATTGTGCTTTGAGCGAATCGTCGGGGATGGCATCGAGTAATCCGGTGCCATAGATGCCAATGGTGCCTTCAAGTCGGAAGGCCAGATTGCTGTAGGGGGTCACCAGAGGGGCGTAGAAGGCATCTTCGGGAATGGTCACTTCGGGATAGATGAGTTCGTAGCTTTCGCCATCTTCGAATTTGTTGCCCCATTCGTCGGTATAGTTGAGCCATGCAATTTGTATCTTCGATTCGTCGATGGGGGCTTTGAAAGGAGCCACGGCCTTGGTCTGAGGCATGCCGGCCACCGAGGTTTCGTAGGCATTGGTGGTCTTGTCATATACCACCAGTAGGTAACCGTTGCCCCAGTCGTCGGCACGATAGCGGTTCATTCTTCTTCCGTGACCATAGCCAGGATGGCAGCTGATGCACGACGAGCGAACATAAACAGGGCCCAAACCGTTGAAAGGAGCGTTGCTCTGGGTGATGGTTCGCTCGAAGAAGTATTCACCATATTTGAATTCGTTGACCAGCCCTGCATGCTCGACAGCGGGGGTGGGGTCTTCGTAAGCCGATGCCGAGGTGTTGAAAGTTGTTCCCAATATACCGCCGGCATAGGTCTCTTCCATGATGCTATTGAGATTGGCCGTGTCGTCCTCGTTACGGTTGCAGCTGGTCATGGCCAGTGGCAGTGCCAATACGCTGCCGATGAGTATTGTTTTCAGTGTGTTCATGGTGCTGTTTCGGTTTGTTGATGTGGTTGTTTATTCTGTTCTCAGTTTGGAGGATACTTCGGCAAGCACATCGTCGACAGCTTGGCATGCCTCGCTGGCAGCACCGGCACTTGCATCGGTGAAGTTGTTCACAAAGGGTGCTTTCATGTTTTGGATGGCGGTAAGAGCGTTGTTGATAGCGGTTATCACACGAGCATCGAGGTCGGCGTCTATCGTTTGAATATAGTTGTGCAACGATTTCGACTCGTTGCGTTCCGATTGGATACCGCCCATATAGGAGTTCTGAATGCTGATGATGTTGTCGTAGAAGTCGGTGATGGACTTTTGGCTGTAGGGTGATTCGATGTAGGTGGGGTCTTCGCCGTTGTGGGGCTTGCCAATCTTGCTGGTGCCCACTTCGTCGGCGATGGAACGACAGCCGTCGACAATGGCCAGCAGGGCTTGTGTCATACTGCTGTAGGTGCTGCCAGCTTTGCCAGCGTTGCGCATGTTGTCGCCGTAGGAGAAGCTGCTTCCGTTGACGGTGCTGTTCAGTTCAAGTTCCTCGACACGTGCCACATGCGATGCGTCGGCTTTGTCGCCCATCCAACTTACTTCGAGTTGAAAACAACGGTTACGCAGGTCGCCGGCCACTGCCACGGCATAGGTCATATGCAGGTCGCTGATTAAGGAGGCGGCTTTGGGTTGTCCGTTGGCAAAGAGGATGTATTCTATGCCATGGAAGCCCAACAGGGCATTGCCCAGATAGTCGCCGGCATAGATGTCGCCATCGTCGCCTGCCAAAGCCTGCATTTGTTGTGTGTTGCTCATCATGGTGTTGAAACCATCTTCGTCAAGGGGCCATGAGTCTATGTGGGGGTCGATGCCGAAATCGCTGGCGGCGCCAAAGAGGAACGCTTCGCTCTTCTCCCATTGTTCGCGAGCATCGAGAAACACATCGCATGCAGCTGCCACATTGGCATCGGTGCGGTTGCTTTGCAGGGTTTTCAGCGCGGACACTAATTCGTCTGTCTTGTTGGCCAAAGCGCTGTAAGTGGGATATACCGTGTGGCTCAGATACTGGTCGACAATGGCAGCTTTGGTCTCATTGTTTTCTTCTTCTGTGGTGTTTCCACATGAGGTCATGGAAGTGACAAGCCCCATGACAGTAAGTCCTAGTAAAATTTTTTTTAATTTCATGATGTTGAGTTTTATTTTTTAATGTTTAGTATTGTCTAAAGAAAGCACTGTAGGCAACTCCCAGTGCCACCCAGGGTTCATTGTTGTACTGTTTGGGCAGCATGCGGTATCCCACCTCACCTTTTATCACGATTTGTGGCAGTGGATAATAGTTGAATCCCGCGCTGGTCAAACTGCGTTCTGTCCAGGGAAAATCGGATAAGGGAACGGTTTGGCCGCCAGATACGACAGAGGCAGGGTTGTAGGAGTCGTAGTAGTCGTAGCGAGCAAAGAGCAGTAGTTGTTTGGAATTGTCTGGGCTCAGTATGTTGCAAGCCAGTTCCAGTCCGGCGGCACAAGCCGTTTGTCCCACCAAGGTGTGAGGGTAAGGCGCTGTATTGCTGTTGGGTAGATAGCCGTTATAACGACTTATCAGTGCAGCGTCCGAAAGATAGCCATAGTCGACATTGCCGCGAGCCACCCAACGTCCACGATGATACAAAAAGTCAAAAGCGCCCAACAGCATGGTGCCCTTAACGTTGGCATAGGTGGTCGACCCCTCTTCGGTGACAATGTCATTATTAAAGGTGTTGCCCACAAAACCGCTGAGGCTCATGCGCAGCCCGGGGAAGGTGTAGTTGTCGATGCGGGCGGCCAGGGCCAATTTGTTGGCCACACGGAACTCATAGCCCGAGGGTGACGCATCGTGAGCCAAGCCGCTGACGTTGAACATTGTGCTGTTCAGCGAAGGAATCAGTTGCAATTCGTAACGCCATTGTTCACCACGGCCCCAAAGGCTGATGCCTGTTTCGTGCCAGGTGCAGGGCATGATGGTGTTTTCTCCTTCGGGACGGAACACGTTGCAGAATTCGGTCGGCAGGTGACTGCTGTTGGTGCCGCCCACAGGGACAACGATGTGGCCCATGCGCAGATTCAATGCTCGATGCCAGCTCTTTTGCAGCCAAAACTGTTCGAGTGCCACTTCGCCACCTCGTTCAATCTCCTGTTCGAATTCTCCGGTCTCTTCTTGTTCGATTTCAAGTGCCGCCTCGAGGCCTCCGTGTTCGAACTCTATCTCGCTTCCCATCGACCATCCTTGGCCAAAGTCATATCCCAACATCAGTACCACGTGGGGCAAGTCCACCTGGCTATGTCCCGACGATTGCGCATAGCGGTTGGCATAACTGTACCGAAAGGCATTGTCGCTAAAGAAATTGTGTTTGAATGTAGCTTCTCCGTAACCGCCAACAGTGAGACGGTTGCCCCTTTTGGTGACGTTTGTTGTGTCGTTTGTTGAACCCTTTTGGGCCCAAATGTCTCCTGTCGCCATTATTGCCAACAGTAGGCATAATATTGATATTCTGTAGTTCATGTTAGTAAATGCATTGCATGTTTTCAAATGCAAAATTCCCATGTTTGCCTTAATGGGCGGTTCAGCATAGTTAGTGGTTTTTGTTTCGAGAAATCACTAATGGTAATGAGTGCGACAAAAAAAGGCAGTCTGCTCTTGGGGAGACAGACTGCCGTGGGGGGACAGGACAGCCATTGGATGGCCGTCGGTAATGGTTATTGTTGCCCGATGTGAACGGTGTGGGGTTGTCCGTCGTCGACCAATTGGATGGTGACGGGGGCGTTGTGTGTGTTGGCGTCGGGTCGATGATAGGTGATGGTGTAGGGCGTGGAGCCGAAGCGGTAGTGGATGGCGAAGTGATCCCATTCGGAGGGGATATGGGGGTGGATGGTCAGGCTGTCACCGTGTTGCTGCAAGCCGAGGATGTTCTCGATGCCAGTCTTGTAGGCCCACGATGCCGAGCCAGTGTACCATGTCCATCCGCCGCGACCAGGATGCTGGCGGTTGCTGTAGATGTCGGCGGCGATACAGTAGGGTTCGACCTTGTATTTCAGCACGTCAGCCAATGTCGAGGTGCGGTGTACAGGGTTGATGAGCGAGTAGAGGAAATAGGCCATATCGGTGCGACCCTCTTTCAGTTGGGCCATGATGTACCACATGGCTCCATGGGTGTACTGGCCACCGTTCTCTCGAACGCCCTCGGGATAGCGCATGATGTAGCCAGGGTTGTTGGTAGAATGCTGGAAGGGTGGGGTGAGCAGTTGGATGATTTCGTGCTCGCGGTTCACTAATCGAGCGTCGGTCTCGCGGAACACCGAGACTTTCTGTTCGGGGGTGGCCACATCGGTGAGGATGCTCCAAGCCTGCGAGATGAGGTCTATCTGGCATTCGGTGTTGTTGCGTGACCCCATGGGGTCGCCGTTGTCGAAGAAGGCACGGAGGAACCAGGCACCGTCCCATGCATTGTCTTGCAGTGCTTGTCGAAGTTGCTGGCGGAAGGAGGACAGCTCGCTGCAATAGGAGAGGTCGGCGCCAGGCACCATTTGGGTCATCTCTTCCATCTTGGGCAGCAGGTCGACCAAGAAGAAGGCCACCCAGACGCTCTCGCCCTTGCCCTCGACACCGACGCGGCTCATGCCATCGTTCCAGTCGCCGCATCCCATCAGCGGCAACCCATGTTTGCCGATACGGCTCATGGAGCGGTTGATGGCACGACGCAGGTGTTCGTATAGAGGAGCATACTCGAAATCGGGCGACTGTTCGTCGGGAGTGAGTGCCACCTTGTGTTCCGGCACCGTGTAGCGGATGCCGCGTTCAGCTTGGCCTTCGGCCAGATGGTCGCCTTTGCAGAAGGCCACAGGTTGGGTGAGGATATTGTTGTCGCCAGTGACGGTGATGTACTGGTAAGTGACGTAGACAAGCCACAGGTAGTCGTCGCTGAAGGTGGTGCGGGCACCGAGTTGCATGCTTGCATGCCACCAGTGCAGCACATCGCCTTCGGCAAACTGGTGGGCGGCATGTTCAAGAATCTGACGACGGGCATAGTCGGGGTCGCTGTAGAGACAGCTCATGACATCTTGCAGCTGGTCGCGGAAGCCGGTGGCGCCGCCCACTTGGTAGAATCCGGCACGAGCAAAGAGACGGGCGGCATAGACCTGGTAGAGATACCAGCGGTTGAGCATGTAGTTGAACGAGGGGTCGGGCGTGTCGACTTGGATGACACCCAGTTTCTCGTCCCAGAAACGGACCACCTTGTCGAACTCCTCTTCGATGTCGGGCAGGGTGACATGGCACAACGGGTCGTCGGGTTTCTCTTGCACCGCGATAACGAAGGCCAGTTCGTGGCTGCCTTGTGGGTCGAGGGTGAACTGCAGCCCCATCCGTTTGCGGTTGGGGTATTCCAAGTCGACGGCGGTGAGTGGCTCGGTGGCGGTGAGCTGCACCCTCACGTCGCGGTAGATTTCGTGGTAGACGTTGCGTACCGTGACGCTGTTGGTGTCGGGGTTCCATTCGGAATAGAGGTAGCGAGCCGTCTGCTCCTCGTTCAATCCCAGCACCAGTTTGTAGACCATGTCGAGTTGTATGGGCAGCGGTTGGTCGGTCTTGTTCTTGATTTTGATTTGGTAGTATTTCTCGGGACGTTGTGCCGAGACGAAGAGACGGACCATGACCGTCATGTCGTCGTATTCGGCGTCGAAGGCCGAGAAGCCTTGTCCGTGGCGAGCCGTGGCGGGGACAAACTGCTGGTGGTTGATGAGCAGCATCTCCGAGGCGTTGTCACGGACGATGTCGTTGCTCCATCCCGTCAACTTGAACTGTTGGGCGTTGAAGGCAAAGGTGAAGCCCGCCATGGTGGAGCTGACAACACAGCCGAAGTGGGGGTTGGCGATGATGTTGACCCACGGCATGGGGGTGTTGGTGTTGGTCACCACATAGTCGCGGCCCTCTTGGTCGAAGCCACCGTACTGGTTGTAGTATTGCAGCGAGCTCCATACGCGGAACTTGGCGCTGGGCTTGCGTGTGGGATATTCCACCTTGTCTTGGTAGTGCTGGTTGATATGTTCCAGTCGTTCCAGCTGCTGTTGCAGGGTCAGGCCGTCGCGGGTGTTGAAGGTGAGGCAGGCAACGGTGCGGAGTAACGTGCGTTCGTCGTCGCTGATGTCGCTGCCGTTGAGCACAAAGACATGGCCGGCCTCTTGGTGGGCGGCCCACAGGTGTTCGGTGTTGGCCAGGTTGCGGATGAAGTGGGTCAGGCCCTCACGCTGTTCGCCTTGTTCGTCGTTGATGAAGACGATGTCGAGCATCAGTCCGTGGACCTTGTAGTACTCGTAGGCACGCATCATCTCCTTGGCGTAGCCCGAGCGGTTGATGTTGTCGATCTCGACCAGCAGGATGGTCAAGTCTCCCGAGATACCAAAACGCCACAGGCCCGATTGCGACAGGCGGTTGTTGCGCAACGTCTGTTGACGGTCGTTGCCAAGGTTGGCCGTCTGTAGCACATACTTGGAGATGCTGTTGTACAGTCGCATTTGCGATCCTTTGAGCAGCGACATGGAGGTACGCATGTTGTTGAACACCGAGGAGGTGTCGAAAGCGTGGTCGATGTCGACGCTGTCGCGGTAGGTGTCAACGATGTTGAGCAACTGTTCACGCGATTTTCCAAATCCGGTCAGCAGGAAAGCCGACACCTTTTTGCCCGCCGGCACATGGATGCGACGGCGCATACTCATGATGGGGTCGAGGGTGGTGCCGACGGTATTGCTCAATGTGCGGCGGCTTTCGAGCACCAAAGCGTGTGACAGGCTACCGCCACGACCGAGGAACTTGAGACGCGACGTCTCGTATTCGGGCAGCGGCGACTGGTTGTCGTTGTCGTCGGCAGAGACGAAGAGACGGTGCATCACGAAGTAGCGGCCATCCACCACCCCCTGCACCGGTTTGCTGAGCAGCAGCACATCGTGTTCCTTGTTGTATTCGCTGAGGATGTTCATCCCGTTGAAGACGCGGTGGTTCTCGTCGTCCTGGTGTGTCGACAGCACCACCTCGGTATAGGTGGTGAGCTCGAGGTCAATGTCGACATCGGTGTTGTTGGTGAAGGTGTAGCGGCGTATCTCGGCCAGCCGGTCTTTGATGACGGTGATTTCCGTCTTGGTCTCTATGCCGTCGTCGATACGGAAGAAGGTGACCTTGTCGGAGGCGAAGACCACGCGGTAGCCTTCGGGCAGCACGTCGAGGGGAGCGTAGGTGCTGCTCCACAGTTTGTCGCTCTTCAGGTTGCGGACAAACAGGTATTGTCCGTAGTGGTCGGCACTGATCTTTCGGTAGCGGTTGAGCATGATGTCGTTGTACCGCGAGAAACCCGAACCGCGGTCGTTGAGCAGCACGGTGTACTGGCCGTTGCTGAGCACCCCTATCTCGGGCATCTGAGCCACGCCCTCGTATTCGCGGGCGTCGCTCTCGGTCTGCTCTTTCGAGTACTGGTAGCGTTTGTATTGGGTGACCTTCAGGTCGATGTAGGGCTTCACCTGGGCTTTCTCTTTCAGCAGGGTCTCCATCGACTGCATGACAGGCTCGGCCATGAAGAAGTGTTGCAGGCAATGGTCGCCTAAATAGTTGGCCAAGCTGGCCAGTATCATGCCTTGGTGGTGGGCATAATGGGCGCGGACGGGGATGTGGTCCTCTTCGTCGTAGGACTCGAAGAAGCCCATCTCGTCATACATGTTCAGCCGTTTGAACGATTGCATGTTTTCGTACACGGCACGGTCGTTGATGCCGATGGTCATCAGCGAGCTGTAGGGCGACACGACGATGCGGTCGGGGGTGGTGTTCTGGAATTTCAGGTAGGGGACACCGAAAGCGTGGTATTTGTAGTTCTGGGCATCGTCCAGCTCGTTGTAAGCCGTCTCGGAGATACCCCACGGGCAGCCGTGTTGCACACCGTGGCTCGACACCATGTTGCGGATGAACGAACGTTGGGCGCGGATGGCGAAACTGTAGGTCTCGTCCATCAGGGTGTGCTTGTAGGTGGGCAGGAAGATGAGGGGCATGAAGT
>CAJOQB010000042.1 GCA_905236405.1 uncultured Bacteroidales bacterium | reverse complement strand
CTCTTGCCTTGGGTGCAGACGATGACCAATTGTTCCGGGCGACAACCCATTTGTTGCAGTTGCTCAGTGTTGTAAGTCAGTCGCACGGTAAAGGGTTGGTGTGGAGGCAGGGGGAAGAGTGTCAGCGATAGGTTGTGGTGTGGTGACAAGCCAGACGAGGATCGGACATAGTATGAGAGGAAGTCGTTTTCGTAGACGGTGCCAATAGGGAAGAAAGCGGAGAATCCGCTGCGTTCAAATGTTTTGGATTTGTAGTAGGTGATAGGCTCGCCAGGAATGTCGATGTTAGTGTCGGCGGGTATGGCGGGCTGTTGTCCCGGGATGTCGCGGACATAAAATGTGCGGCTGGTGCGGTTGCCTTTGTAGTCGCTTACCACATAGCGTAGTCGATGGAGCTGTCCGTCGTTGAATTGCAGATAGCCTTGTCCGTTGACAGCACGCGAAAAGACGTTTTTGTTGCCCCGCAAACAGCGGGTGATGATGTAGTAGTTGCCGGAACGTTGGTATTCGTCGTAGTCGATGATGGCGTTGATGGCCCGTGTCTCCTCGAAGAGGAAGGTGGGAATGGAGTAACGGTAGAAGAGAGAATCGTCGACATAGAGTTCAATCATCTCAACACCATTCTTCTGTGTCGACCCCTCGGCAGCGTCGGTGGCAAAGACACCCACATAGAAACGACCTTGCACACGAACGGTGTCCACCCAGCGAGTGGTGCCTTTCTTGTTGGTCTGTTTCATCGTCACCGCCTGCCATTGTCCGTCAAGTCGTGCCTCGGTGTTGGCGGGGTAGACTTTGATGTTGCGTATGGTGGGGGCGATATTGTCGGTGTATTTGGTGCCAAAATAGAAGGGATTGATAGGTTGGTCGTTGGCGGCATAGCGTATCTCGTAGTGGAGGTGTGGCCCACCGCTGCCACCGGTGTTGCCGGCATGCGCGATGAGCTGTCCGCGACGTACCTTGATGGAGTCTTTGGGCAGTTCGACATCCATGGTGAAGGTGCGATGCTCGTACTGGTAGTTGCGTACAAACTCGCCAGCTTCGCCTGTGAAGTCGTTGCAGTGCATATAGACGGTGCGGAAACCGTTGGGGTGAGTGATGTAGAGTACTTTGCCGCCGCCCCAAGCAGAGATGTTGACACGTGACACATAGCCGTCGGCAGGGGCGTAGATAGGTTCCCCTATCTTGCCGCCGATGCGGAGGTCGAGACCCGAATGAAAATGGTTGGGACGTATCTCGCCAAAGGTGGCTGCAAGGGTGACAGGCAGGTGCAAGGGGTGGTCGAAGTAATTGGTAGGATAGTCGACGTGCCCTTCCAACGGTTGGCATTGTCCTTTGGATGGCATGGATAGAAACATGGCGATGCATCCGACCCATGTCAGTGCATACACTATTCGTTGTCTCAGTCTTGCCATATTGTATGAAATGTTGTTCAATTTTATACGATGTTATTATTCACCCATCAGTTCCTGTGCGGTGGCGAGGGCGGCAGGGGTAGGAGGTTCGGAGGAGAGCATGACGGCAATCTCGTGGATGCGTTCGTCGTGGTCGAGCTGTCGAATCGATGAAACTGTCGTGGTGTCCTCTGTCTGTTTGTGTACTTTCAAGTGATGCGAAGCAGCGGCAGCCATCTGGGGAAGATGGGTAATGACGATGACCTGTAGCGACTGTGACATCTGTTGCATGATTTTGGCCACACGCGAACTTACTTCTCCGCTAATGCCGCTGTCTATCTCGTCGAAGATGATGGTGGGCAGCATGGACTGGTGTGCCATCAACGATTTGAGTGCCAACATCAGTCGCGACAGTTCGCCGCCGCTGGCCACTTTGCCTATTTCGCGGAACTCGCCGCCACGATTGGCATTGAAAAGGAATTCCACCTTGTCGCATCCGTTGCGATGGTAGTCGAAGGAAGGGGTGACCATAATCTTCAGTTGTGCCTCCTTCATACCCAGTGCGGCAAAGGTGGGTTGCAGTTGCTGCACCACCTCGACGGCGGCCTGCTGGCGATGTTTGCTGAGGAGGTCGCCCCAGTGTTGTACCTCGGAAAAGGATTGGTCCACCTGCTCCATGGCATGTTGTATCTCCTCGTCGGTATGGGCGATGCCTTGCAGTCGCTGGTCGAGTTCCTCCTGAATGGCAAGCAGTCGTTCGATGCTGTCAACGTTGTGTTTCTTCTCTAAACGGTATATCAGGTTGAGCCGTTCGTCGACTTGTTGTTGGCGTTGAGGGTCGTAGTTAATGCGGTCCGACAACTGTTCTATCTCGCTGAAGATATCGTCCAACTCAATGAGCGAGGAATCGAGACGGTTAGCCAATGCTTCGACTTCGGGGTGGTAGGCTATTTGTTTGAGCTTGTTTCGTGCCCATTGCAACCGACCGAGGGCACTGCCGTCATTGTCATCGGTGCGACCGATGTTCGATGCCTCGACCAGTCCTTGTTTGATGCTTTCGGCATGGGTCAGCAGTTGCGATTCTTGTTCCAGTTGTTCCTGCTCGTCGTTCATTAGGCGAGCATCGGTCAGCTCGTCGAAAAGGAATTGCAGGTAGTCTTGTTCTTTGCGGTTGGCAGCCTCCTGCTCCGTCAGTTGCTCCAGATGGCGTTTGTGTTCCTGATAGGTGGCAAATGCTTCGTCGTAGCTGTGGCGTATCGTTGCACCGCCTTGATAGTTGTCGAGCACCGACCGTTGGAAATCACCGTCGGCCAGATGCAGCGTCTCGTGTTGCGAATGGATATCAATCAGACGGGGTCCCAACTCTTTCAGCACAGGAAGTGACACGGGCGAGTCGTTGACAAAGGCACGGCTCTTGGCCGAGGGAAGTATCTCACGGCGAAGTATCAGTGTGTTGTCGTAGTCGAGGTCGTGGGTAGCAAAGAATTCGCCAAGGTTCAGTCCTTCGATATCGAACTGGGCCTCGACGATGCATTTCTTGCTTTTGTCGTAAAGCACCCCCAAGTCGGCTCTCTGTCCCAGCAACAGACCCAAGGCACCTAACATAATGCTTTTGCCCGCACCCGTTTCGCCGGTGATGGCCACCAAGTGGTGACCCCATTCGATGTCGATGTGGCGGATGAGAGCGTAGTTTTCTATATGAAGCGATGTCAGCATGGTGTGGGCGAACTTACATTAGCATGGGAGCGATGCGGTGCAGGGCATTGACCAAAATATCTATCTCGTCCGTGGTGGTGTAGAGGGCGAACGAGGCTCTCACTGTGCCGGGGATGCCATAGCGGTCCATGATGGGCTGTGTGCAGTGGTGGCCTGTGCGGACAGCGATGCCCAGTTTGTCGAGCAGGGTGCCCACGTCGTAGGGATGGCTGTCACCTATCAGGAAGGAGATAACGCCCACCTTGTGCGGTGCGGTGCCATAGATACGCAGACCTTCAATGTCTTGAAGTCGGGTGGTGGCGTATTGCAGTAGACAGTCCTCGTGCTCGGCCAACTGCTGCATTCCCTGTTGGTTCAGATAATCGATGGCAGCACCCAGACCCAACACGTCACCCACAGCGGGTGTACCGGCTTCGAATTTGAAAGGCAGTTCATTGTAGGTGGTCTTCTCGAAAGTAACATCTTTTATCATCTCTCCGCCACCTTGATAGGGCGGCAATGCCTCGAGCATCTCTTCGCGACCATACATGACGCCCACCCCCATGGGAGCATACATCTTATGGCCGGAGAAACAGTAGAAGTCGCATCCGATGGCCTGTACGTCGACAGGCATATGGGCCACGCTTTGGGCACCATCGATCAAGATAGGCACACCGTGAGCATGAGCCGTCTGCGTCATGGCCTCGACGGGGTTGATGGTGCCGAGGGTGTTGCTGACATGATTGACGGCAACCAGTCGGGTATGTTCGTTGAAAAGAGCCTCGTAGGCTTGCAGGTCGAGCACCCCTTCATCGCTGAAGGGAATGACACGCAGACGGGCACCGGCACGTTCACAAGCCAGTTGCCAAGGGACGATGTTCGAGTGGTGTTCCATACCGCTGACAATCACCTCGTCACCTTGATGAAGGAAACGCCACCCGAACGACGATGCCACCAGGTTGATGCTCTCAGTGGTGCCGCGGGTGAAGACAATCTCGTGAGGGTGTCGGGCGTGGATGAACTGCTGCACTTGCCGACGCACTTGCTCGTAGCGGTCGGTGGCCTGTGCCGCCAGATAGTGTGCACCACGGTGGATGTTGGAATTGAGGGTCTCGTAGTATTGGGTCAATGTGTCGATGACACACTGTGGCTTCTGCGTGGTGGCAGCGTTGTCGAGATAGACAAGAGGATGGTGGTAGACAATGCTGTCGAGAATCTTAAAGTCGGGATGCATGAGGGAAAAGGGTTAAAGGGTATCTGCCTTTTTGGATTTCTTTCTCCGCACAATGGCACGGATAACAACGAAGGCGATGCCGCCACACAGCAACGCGATGAGGATGATGGAGATGATATGACTGTAGCTCTTGATGACCGAGGGGTCGGCGGCCCGATAGGCCACCCAGCCCAACAAAGCCAGGATGCTGTTCCATATCAAAGCACCCAAAGTGGTGAAGAAGACAAAACTGCCTATGTTCATTTTGGCCAAACCAGCGGGGATGGAGATGAGCTGGCGGATGGCGGGTATCATGCGTCCTACGAGGGTCGAGATATTGCCGTGCTTGTTGAAATACTCTTCGGCTTGTTCCATTTTCTCGCCGCTCAGCAGCAACAGGTGTCCCACTTTGCTGTCCACAAACCAATAGATGATGGGTCGTCCCAACCATCGCGACAAGAAGTAGTTGATCAAGGCACCCAGCAGTGCGCCCAACGTGCCAAAGAGGACAATGAGCCATATGTTCATGCCACCGGTGCTGGCAGGGTCCATCGATACATAGACGGCAGGCGGTATCACCACCTCGCTGGGGAAGGGGATGAACGAACTTTCGATGGTCATCAGGCCGGCGATGGTCAGGTAGTTCATATGGGCGTCGTAGAAGTTGAGCACCTTGGCCACAAAGCCTGTGGTGTCTGCTTCTCCTTGCACTTGTTCGGCAATATGGGATTCATCGACAGCGGCATCAGCTGTTTGTGCCATGGCTGTCGTGGGAGCGACGGCTATGAAAGCCATCGCAATCAGCGTTATAATGTATTTCTTCATGTTTATTCTGTTGCGTTGATGATGTTCATCACATCATAATCGAATTGCATTTCGGGACAGGCTTCGAGCATCATGGACACCATTTCGGGACAGTTGCGGACGGTGGCACTCAGGGCGTTGAACAGGAAGTTGCGGCGGCCAGTCATATAGTAACAAATGGCAAGCAACGGCTGCAGCGGCATGGGGTCGTCGCATTTCGTCAATCCCTCACGCATCACGTCGATGGCCTTGTCCCATTGTTGGAGACAGAACATCAGCAGCGATGCCAGCGATGCCCAGTATTTCACGTCGTAATCTTCCAACTCCACGGCATAGCGACAGAGCGTCTCGGCCTGCTCGAAGTCGCCCATCAGGCTGGCGATGGTGGAGGCAAGCACCAGAAAGTCTGGCGACTGGGGGTTCAACTGAAGTGCTTTGGAGATGGCGTTGAGGGCAGGTTGGTAGTCAGCGGAACTTTGCGTCTCGTCTACCTCGATGCTCCATCCTATCGGGCTTTCGCCCACGAAGGGATTGGCCTGTCGCAGATAGCACAAGGCCAAATCGTACCAAGCAAAGGCGTTCTCGTTGTCGAGGTCAAGGGCTTTCTTCAGATAGACAATGGCGGTGGTGAAGTTGTCGCGGTAGTCCATGTAGAGATTGGCAATCTGGTGATAGATGTCCTGCGGCAACGGTGCATAGTCAAAGCTTTGGTGCAGGGCCGACACCGCCTCTTCTATCCTGCCTTGGTCGCGACGGATGTCGCTCAACTCTTGATAGGCATCGAAGAAGGTGTCGTCGATGGCAAGGGCGTATTGGCAGCAGTCCTCCGCCTCGTCCAGTTCTTGGATGTTGTGATGGCCGTAGGCGAGACACAACCACGCCTCTTTGCTGTAGGGGTGGTCATGGATATATTTGTCGAAATAAGCCACCAACTCTTTCATCTGGTCCATCTGCTCCAGCGTTTGAACCAGATTGTACATCGAGCGGGTCTCCTTGGAGGAGATAGCCAACGCCCTTTTGTAATAAACCACAGCCTCTTTCAGGTGGTCGAGGGCGACATATTCGTCGCCTATGTTGCCATAGACGGTTCCCAGTTCGTAGCCGTCGGTGGCCGCCTGTTTGTAGTAGCGGATGGAGCGGGCATGGTCGTCGATGGCACTGTAGAGTGCCCCCAAAGCATAGGCGACATCGGTGTTGCTGGGCTCCTGCCGTTCCAAGTCACGCAGTATGGGCAGCGCCTCGTCGAAGCGGCCTTGGGCGCAGAGCAGATGGCTGCGGCGTAGTCGAATCTCGCTATTGGAGGGAAAGAGTCGTTCGGCGAAGCGAACCGATTTGGAGAGCATGTCCACGTTGTTGATCTCCAGATAGTAGTCAATCACCACTTCCAGTTGGTCCTCGTCCATATAGTTGCGTTCGCCCTTGCGGAGCATCTCCTCAAAAGCGAGCACCAGTTCGCGGACCTCTGCCGAATAACCGTTGAAACGATCTTTCTTCTTCTTCATGCCTTGCTGTCCAAGTGGTTGTATCTTTTTGTTTCGCAGTATGATGAAACAAAACTATCTATTATTGACAGTTTGCAAAGATACATATAATATGTGATTGTTTATTATCATTGGACAAAAGGTTTTCAACAGTATTCGTTTCAATGCCTTTACCGCTTCACGATGAGTTTCTTCATTACCGTGCCGTCGGTGGTCTGTATGCGGACCATGTAGCCGCCGACGTCCAGCGCGCCTACGACCTCATCAACCATCGACCGAGAAAAAGATTCGGATTCCGTTCACCTATTGAAGTTGTCTTCCTATATTTGCACCAGCAAAACAATCACTATCTTACACCAGATGTGTTGCGTTTATGACTTGAATTCAGCGGACACTAATGATAATACATATTTATCTATTAGTGATGACAATTCTATATCCTTCGTGGTACCTATTCCATAATACAGGCAACGAGATAGTTCTTGTTTTGCTTGTATGTCTCCATTTAATGCTGCCAAAAAATAGTAATAATATGCCTTTTGTTTGTTTTTTTGAACGCCATGACCCAATTCATAACAAACCGCAGTATCCAATAAGGCATCTTTATACAACGTAAAACCATTTTCCCGTCCCCCTTGAATTGCAATTTGAAGAAGAGAGAACCCTTTTTTATAATTTTTTCTTATATTAAAACCATTTAAATACCACGTAGCCAAAGCGTATGAGGATTTCTTATTGCCCAATCTTATAGATTCATTTAATAACTGAAGAACATCATGATAATCATAATCTTCATGTTCGGCAATATGTAATGCTTTATAATATAAACTGTCTCCTTTTGCCATAATTGTAAATGAGGTGGGTTCTATTTATTCACTTTT
>CAJOQB010000041.1 GCA_905236405.1 uncultured Bacteroidales bacterium | reverse complement strand
TACGGCGAGCAGGTGAGCCAGGTGCTGCAGACCATCGAAGACCACTATGTGGAGAATATCGACATCGACTCGCTGACCACCATCATGATACAGTCGACCCTCGCCTCGTTGGACCCCCACAGCAACTACCTGACCGCCAAAGAGGCCGCCAAGGAGGATGAACAGATACGCGGCAACTTCGAGGGCATCGGCGCGACGCTCATCAAACGCAACGACACCATCGTCGTCGTCAACGTCTTCGAGGAGAGCCCTGCCCGCAAGGCGGGTCTCCGCACAGGCGACTGCATCCTCTCTGTCGACGGGGTGGCCATCACGGGAGTGGAAATGGCGATGGACGAGGCTGTCAAACACATCCGCGGCCCTCACCACACGCAAGCCTTCCTCACCGTGCTTCGCCACGGCGAGAAGAAAGCCCGCAACATCATCGTGACACGCGACGTCATCGACAATCCCTCGTTGGTGCTGTCGGCCATGATGGACAACGAGGTGGGCTATATCCGCATCAACAACTTCTCCTCCACCACCTACAAAGAGTTCTGCAAGGCGGTCGCCTCGCTCAAGGCATCGGGGATGAAAGACCTGATACTCGACCTGCGGGACAACAGCGGCGGATTGCTCCATACCGCCATCCAGCTGATTGACGAGCTGCTGCCTGGCAACGAGCTAATCATGTACTCCGAAGGGGCCCACCAGAGCCGACGGGTCTTCCATTCGAAACCTGGCGGCCTCTTTGTCGAAGGACGCTTGGCGGTGATGATAAACGAGTTCTCGGCCAGCGCCAGCGAGGTGGTCAGCGGCGCCATCCAGGACAACGACCGCGGCATCATCGTGGGACGACGCTCGTTCGGCAAAGGGCTGGTGCAGCAAGAATACTCGCTGCCCGACAGGAGTGTGCTGATGCTGACGGTGGCCCATTACTTCACCCCCTCGGGCCGCTGCATACAGCGTTCCTACAAGGATGGTATCGACGAGTACTACGCCTCGTTCGTCGGACAGATACTGACCGACTACGAGACCGACTCCATCCATGCCATCGTGAACGACTCGACCCCCTACTACACCCAGAAGGGGCGTGTGGTCTACGGCGGTGGAGGCATCTTCCCCGACCATGTGATTCGCCACAGAAACGACGCCTCCTACAACTACTGCTACATGCTGCAAAGCCGATATGTCTTCTCCGACGTGTCGACCGACTATGTGACGCGGCACTACGACGAACTTGTCAAAGCCTATCCCACCCGCGACGCTTTCCTGAAGAACTACACCCCCAACCAAGCCTACATCGACTTGATGGTGGCCGACGCCCAACGCAAGGGCGTCGCCTACGACGCCGCCGGCATGAAAGCCCATCGCGACGAGATACTGTGCCATCTGAAAGCCCACACCGGCAGCCTGCTCTACAGCGGCGACACCTACTACCGCATCCTCTACCGCACCGACAACGAGATTGCCGACTGCCTGCGACTGCTGAAGGCACAACCCCGATACCGACAATCAACAAAACGATAACAAGACAACATGAATATGACACACACACTGAGATACATCGCTCTGGCGCTCCTCTTGGGAGTGGCCACGGCCTGCACGGCCCAGAACAGCTCGTTCAAGGTGACATTGCAGGACTTCCCCCAACAGCAACAACTGGTGCTCAACGAGGTGGTGGGCAGCCAACTGCGTCCGCTCGACACGCTGACTGCCAACGGCAAGGGCGAGGTCGAGGCCAACGTGATGCTCGAGCAGCCCGCCTTCTATGTGCTCCACCCGCTGAACCTGGCCTGTACCGACATCCATGTGCTGCTGCTGCCGAAAGAGAAAGCCCAGATGACGGTGAAGCTGCTGAACCAGAACAACATGTTCCGCGTGGTGAGCACCAAAGGGTCGAAGAACCTCGAGACCTACAAGGAGTTCAACAACGCCCTGACCGACTCGCTGCAAACCATCATCGACATCAGCAACGAATTCCAACTGGCCAGCACCACCGACGAACGCAAGATGGCACTGTCGGATCACTACGCCAGCATCATGACGCAGCAAAGCATGCGTATCCGCAACACGCTGTCGAAGCACAAAGACTGTCTCATCTCGGCCTTCCTTGTGACCTATTTCGACCAGGATTTCGTCACCTATGCCGCTCTCTACGAAGAGATACGCGACGCATTGAAGCCCAAATACCCCGAGTCGACCTTTGTGCAGCACATCGACCAGAAAATTGCCACCAGCTTGGGCCCGGGCATGATGGCTCCCGAGATTGCCATGAACAACGTTGACGGCAAAGAGCTCAAGCTCTCCTCGCTGCGGGGCAAAGTGGTGATGATTGACTTCTGGGCCTCGTGGTGCGGACCCTGCCGTCGCGAGAACCCCAACGTGGTGGCGCTCTACAAGAAATACCACG
>CAJOQB010000040.1 GCA_905236405.1 uncultured Bacteroidales bacterium | reverse complement strand
TTTTTTCACATTACTATATAGAATACCCCACCCCACCCCCCACAACAAGAAATAAAAGGTAAATTAATACATACTAACAACTCATTTTATTCTTTTTTTTGCTATCTTTGCAACGTCTTATCACTTTTGTAAAATACACAAAATATTGAATATAAACATTGATAAACATATCCAAAACTATTCTGCCATATGGGAAGATTAATGATTTTTTTATACCATTTTTTATAGCATTAAGCAGTTGCTCCACTAAGGACAGTTATTATCCTTGTCAGATATTTTATACAAATAGCAATGATACAATATTTTTATTTTCAAATAATAACAAAAATATCTTATATGTTAAATGTGGAAGAGGTAATGAAAAGTGTACTATCACAAACAGCGATTTTCAACCATACATTTATAACAATATAGAAGACACAATAATAATCCGATACGATTATATGCATGATGTATATAACAAAGACACATTAATTGAGGGCCGAACACAGTGTATCAGCGTTCGAAGAAAAAAGAAGAAATATATAATAAAAGAAGAGTACCATTACTACTATAATGGGTATTCTATTGGACGTATAGAAGGTAGGTTATGGGATTATGATTATTATTATCTGACAGATAGTGTTATTCATTATCGCGATTCTGTTTCTTTTTTTAAGAATGGTTCTGTTTTTTATAAAACTCATCAAAGGAATGTTTTTTGTTATAATGAAAAAAAGTGGGAGTGTTTTTATTGTGATAGTGTTTGTGAAGATGATTTAATTTATAAAATACAAGGTGGCATTCGCTTCTTGAAGCAACCCCAATGACACACCGTTTTCATATCGCCTAGACGGAGCATACCATCAAGTAATAACAAATGAATTCCGTAATACGTATAAATACGGACAAAATCCTCCTTCCGCGGATCTTCTTGAAAGAATACTGAAATCTGTATATAGCAAATATCCAATACCATAAAAATGAAAAGTTTTGTAAAATTTTGTATTAATAAGAGATACTGGGATTTATTGAAAAACAAGTGCCAGTGCTATTCAATGGGTAAAGATTCTGTATCTGTACTTTTGCCATTTGACGATGTTAAAAACATTGATTATATTCATCAAATAAACGAAAAAACAGATAATAATCTATATTACGATTGGGATGTTGTATATAATTACTCTGACATAGAGATAGATAACGCAGAATTGTTTCATGTAAAGATAAACAATGTGATCGAACCATGTGGAGAAGAATGTGGAACAAAGTATGATGATAATGGGTCATGTCCTATATGTGGAGCGGGGAGAAAACAAATAAGCACATTAAATCTAACGAAAATACCGTCTTTGAAAGAATATGATATTTTTAAAACCATTAGTGGGGAAATAATTGTTTCAGAAAGATTTTGCGAATTAGTCTTTAATCACAAACTATGTGGATTGTTACTCCAACCCATACTAATTAATAAAAAAAAATCATTGCGTTTTATGCAATTGGATGCCGTGATGCGTGTAGATATTTCGAAGAAAACACGATTTGGAATTGATTTTTTTGACACTATAAATATTCCCCAAAGTAGTGAAAAAAAAATAAACATATGTGGACATGAAATAGCGATACCAAAAGAAATATATGTATGTCCCAACAAAGATTTAATGGGATTACGTCTTTTGTCTGAGTTATATATAAAGAAACATCCTGAACACCAATGTGATTTCATGAAAACTTCACAATATGTTGGGGTAAGAAGAGGCTTGTTACAACCCGAACCATTGTATTTATGCTCAAAAAAATTCTTTGATATTGTAAAGGAGAATAATATTTCAGGGTTGTCGTTTAGTATTGTTAAATTATCCGAAAATTAAGTTGTTATTTGGTAACGATATAAATCATGAGTCAATACAGAGGAAGAAACAATGTGATTCCAGTTGTGGAGAGTATCGCCGACCCGCTGCTTGAAGACGATGTCAACTTCCGGAGCCTGCTCGTCGAATACGAGACGCAGCGCGACGACGACGAGCCCGCCTTCTTCTACCACTCCGACCATCTGGGCGGCGCCAGCTGGATTACCGACGCCAGCGGCATTCCCGTCCAGCACCTGCAGTACCTCCCCTTCGGCGAGAGATATATCGACCAGCGGGCCGCAGGCACCTCCTACCACGAGCGCTACACTTTCACCGGCAAAGAGAAGGACGATGAAACGGGCTACGGCTACTTCGGTGCCCGCTACATGGACCACGACCTGATGACCCTGTGGCTCTCTGTCGACCCGATGGCAGACAAGTACCCGAGCATCTCTCCCTATGCGAAGCTGATGGACATGGATGGAAGAGATTCGATATAATAAAGGTGGATTAATACATAATAACAACTCAATTCAAAAAATTTGCTATATTTGCAGCAACAATCTTGTCTGACATTTTTATCTTTGCAACTGCACAAACCACTATAAACAAAACTATTGAGATTGTTTTTAGCCAGCATTGTTCCTCATCAATTAACCGATAGACATCCTTTTGAATCAATAATAATCACCAATAAAACAAATAACAACATGAAGAAAAAATATCTGTTTGGATTGATCCTCGCATTTTTCACCATGGGATCATTGATGGCTCAGACCTACACAATGAAATCGGCCCAACGCGACTATAGTCGTGGCAACGAGTACTATGCTCAGAAAGACTATGTCATTGCCGCCGCTCTCTACAAGAAAGCTGCCGAATATGGCTACGACAGGGCTCAGAACAACCTGGGATGGTGCTACCAACACGGCTTGGGTGTGGAGAAAGACTACACTAAGGCTGCCCAATGGTACCGCAAGTCGGCCACCCAAGGCTATGCCAAAGCCCAGAACAACCTCGGCTACTGCTACGAGCATGGCTATGGCGTAAAAAAGGACTATGCAATGGCCAGCGAATGGTACAAATTGGCACTCGGAAAGAGTCGCAACGCCCAGAAGAACCTGAACCGTGTCAACAGAACAAGCGGTATCGCCACGTCAACATCGTCCGAAGGTTCTCTGACTCCCAAAGGCAGTTACACCAAAGAGGATGCCGATGATGATTATTTGACAGGTGCAATAGCCTATTTGTTTGAGGAATATGACGAGGCATTACCCTATTTGCAGCGTTCAGCCAATTTTGGAAATGCAGATGCACAGTATATGTTGGGTGCGTATTATTATTACGGTTATGGCGGAGATCCCGACTATGCTAAAGCCGTGGATTTGCTGCGTAAATCCGCTAATCAAAACAACAGCGGTGCACAATTATTGCTCGGTGCATGCTATGTGACAGGCGAGGGCGTGGAAAAAGACCCCTCGTTGGCAGTAGAATGGATACGTAAATCGGCCAACCAAGACAACGCTATGGCACAAACCTTTTTGGGTGCCTTCTACGAGAATGGATACGGTGTGACCGAAGATATCACAACAGCCGTGTCTTGGTATCGCAAAGCTGCCCGCCAGGACAACCAAGAAGCCCAGGAGGCTCTCACCCGTTTGGGATACAGTTGGTAACCTTAAACCCTTACAGCAATGAAAAGAATACTTATCACTTTGGTGCTGTTGTCTCTGGGTTGGACCATATCGGCTCAGGCTTTTTTCAGCTGCACCCACCGGTCACTCTACCACTACAACGAATACACAAGAGAGTATGACCTCATCAATGGTTACGACGAGAACTCACTTTTTGAGTTGAACGATGACGTCACCATGTTCACCCACACCACGCCTACGATAAAGTCAACATACTATATCACGGACAAAGAATATGACGAGGATGCCAGTCTCTACACATTCAATGTGAGGTCGGATGTCGGCAACAAATACACCTACATGTTCGACCTCGAGAACGAACTCATCAAGGTGCTTTCTATCGACGAAGACGATATTTATCTTATCGTCTTTACCATCAAACATATGTGGTACGACGAAGACTGACAACAGTTTAACTCTTAAACAGAAAAAGGCAGTTGCTTTGTGAAGCAGCTGCCTTTTTGTATAGCAGTCGAAATGCCATCTATTGCTTGTCCGCCACCACTATTTTTCCCTCCTTGTCGACCAACGCTCCTGCCGAGAGGAGTATGTCTGTCTGATGAAGGAGGGTGGAGCTGACGATGTCGGTGGTACGTTTGAAGCCCATAGCTCGGGCGGTATCGGTCACCAAGGCATCACGAGTGGTGCCGAAAGATTGGGCTGCAATGAATAACAATGCCAAACGAATTTCCTGAGGATGGATGCGGTCGATGAGACGGGGTTTCTCGCCCTCGGCAGGGACACGGCATTGCAAATTGCAGAGGTCGAAGCCACGACAAGTGATGAATCCCAACGGATCGGTGACGACCGCCTCGCGGGAGAGCATGTCCCTAACGGTGTCGGCCAAGTTCTTGGGCACCTTGGACAGATGGGAAGCCACTTTTTCACAAAGAGCGTCAAACGCAATGGGCTGCTCCTCCTCTATGAGATGCAGGATATTGTCTTTGGGCATCCGTCGGTCATCCCATGTCGCCTCAACATAAGGGACAAAGGGAGCGTCGACAGGAATGTCGGGAGGATCAATGGCAGGCTCGGCGAACACAGGAGGTTCATGGTTGTCGGCTGGAGCATCGGCAACACGCTCTTGGCTGCCGGCCAGCTCACTCAAGGCCATAGGCGAGAGCACCGTCTCAGGCACCTCCTCAAACGGACGTTCCTCGATGGCAGCGTGGATGGCGTTGAGCAGCCGTTCCTCTTGATGGGCACGGTCTCGCACCCAATCGGTGGCCCACAGACGCAGGAGCCGCCACCCCATGCCGCGAAGCATCGTGGGACGCACACGGTCACGTTCGCGGGCGGTACGGGAACTGAGATAGGCCGACCCGTCACATTCGATGGCCAGCAGATAGCCTTTCTCCACTTCGGGATGCACCACGGCCAGATTGATACGGAACGACGAAGTGCCCACCAGTCGGTCGACTTGGTAGCCTTTGGCTACAAGGAACTGGTAGACCGACTCCTCGAAGGCGGTGTCGACCACAGCAGCAGCCGAGACACGGAGGTCGTTCTCGATGGCCACTTTGCCACGCTGGGCATAGTCGATATAACTCTTCAACAATCGCAAGCCGTTGGTGGGTGTGTTGTTGGCTTCGTCGATACGGATGTCCTCGGGCAAGATGGAGCAAACCAACTTGACGTTGTATTTGGCACGGGTGATGGCCACATTGAGTCGACGATAGCCGCCGTCACGGGTGATGGGTCCCATGTTGTTGTATAGCTTGCCCTGGGCATCGCGGCCATAGCCGACGCTCATGATGATGGTGTCGCGTTCGTCGCCTTGTATGTTCTCCAGATTCTTCAAGATGAAGGGCTCTTTCTCGCGAGCCACACTCTGCTCGTAGAGCCGCTTGAGTTCGTCGTCCTCCTTCAGTCGCCGCAACAACTCACGGTCGATGCAATCCATCTGTGCCTCGCTGAAGGTAACCACACCCAACGAACGTTTGGGGAACCGCAAGAAGTGGTCTTTCATCAAGTCTATCACACGATTGGCTTCTACAACATTATCCTTACGGCCTCCACGGTCATAGACGCCGTCGGCCACATAGACACATTCCACACCCAAATCGGCTGTATGACCATGGCTGGTGATGTCGCGAGTGGGGAAACTGATGAGTCGACTGTTGTATATCTCGGCGTTGGAGAAAGCGATGAGCGACTCGCTCTTGCTGCGATAGTGCCACTGCAAAGTCATGGTGGGCAGCACGGTGGCACTTTGGTCGAGGATGGACTCGAAAGCGGTGTCGTCGTCGGCCTCCTCGTCGTCGACCTCCATGGTCGCCGCCTTAAAGAAATTGGTGGGTGGCAACTGACGATCGTCGCCCACCACGATGAGCTGTTTGCCACGCATGATGGCACCAATGGCGTTTTCAGGGAACACCTGTGATGCCTCGTCGAAGATAACCAGGTCGAACTCCATGTCGCTCAGATAGGCGCTGATGGCCAACGGTGACATGAGGAAACAGGGCTTGATGTGAGTGATGATGTTGGGTATCTGCTGGAAGAGCACCCGCAACGGTTTTTGTCCACGTTTCTTCTGTATCTCGCGTTTCAAGGTTCCTATCTCGCTGCCAGCACTGTTGGAGAAACTGAAGTCGGGAATGGATTGGATGAGCTGCACACGGACTTTCTCTTGTGCAATGCGAAGCTGCTCGACATCCAAAGCACGGAAGTCGGCCACCAACTGCATGATGGCGGTCTGTCGGAACGTACTTACATCGACAAAACGGGCATCGTGCAGCAAGGTCTCTAACAACTGCTGATAGAAATGCTTCACAAAGACCTCCTCGAGAAAGGTTTTGGGGATGGGAGCGTCGTTCTGTTCGACAGCATCGATGAACGAAGCGATACCTGCCTGCGAAGCCGCCGTGCGAGCCTGACGGTATCCGTTCCAATCCCGCAATGCTTCGATATGGTCGGCACATTGCTGCAGCCGGTCGACCAAAGGAAGATCGCTCTGCTTGGATATTTGCTGCCATGCTTGCTCGGAGAAATAGCCTTTGACGGTAGACAATGCCCCGCTGTCGACAAGTGTCTGCAGCTTGGCATATGCCCCTTGTGCCTGCCGTGCCGTCTCCTCGCGTGCCACTAAATGGGACATGGCGGAAGGGTCGATACCATACAACTGCATCAACTGACGCATCTGCTCGGCATGAAGGATGGGTTGTAAACCTTGCACCTGCTGATCCAACGTCTGCTTCTGACCCTGCAACTCTCGGTACTGTTTGACTTGCTTCAACAACGCCAATGCTTCGTCGTAGTCGGGTTTCCCTTGGCGGCTATAGGAGGCAAGGGTGGATATGTCTTTACGGTATTGTGCGTTGAGCCCTCGCATCAGGCCACCGTAGTCGCTGCGGAAACGGTCGAGCATCGTCGGGTCAATCTCCAACACATCCTTCTCATACTTTTGCGTAATCTCGACAAAGAGCTTTTCTTGTTCTTCAGAAACCTCCTGTTGCTGCCGTATCATCGCGTCGCGCTCTGTTTTGGGCAAAAGCCCCTGCACCTGGTCGAGGGTGTCCAACGTAAGCCATTCGGCAGGGTAGTCGACTGGCGTGGAGAGAACGGAAAGCACCTGCAGCATCGGCTGCAGCATGTCGGTGCCACTCTCGAGGGGCAGCCCCATCGACAAGACCACCTCGTCCATGGTCTGCTCGATTTGTCGCAGATGCGACGAAGCATCGGCCAAGGTCTGTGCCACTTGGGCTTGCTGGTTAACACCCACCTCTGTAAGGGTGGAACCAAACCAAGGGTTCTGTTGCACACTGTCGTAAGGGCCGACAGCAGCGATATAGTCCTTGACAATATTGCGTAGTTGTCGCAGTTTGTCGCCATCGATGGATGCCACGTCGGGGATGTCGAACACCACATCGGGCATTGCACTTCGACTGGCAATCTCGCCACAGATGTCATAGAGCGACTTTCGTAGCGGCAACACCTCGAGTGTGAGCTGCTGATAATATCGGTTCAGTCGTCCTCGCTTCTCTTCCAACTCGTGCAAGCGGTCGTCGATGTCGCTCTTGAGACGAAGCTTGGGTTGAGCTATACAGTTGTCTATCTGTTGCAGGATGTCTTTCTTGCGGGCTTTGTCGTTGTCTATCATCAGACAGAAATCGCCCATGCCATGTTCCGCCAATCGGTTTTGCACCACCGACAAAGCGGCCTCTTTCTCTGCCACAAACAGCACCTTCTTGCCGTCGGCCAACAATGTGGCGATGATATTGGTGATGGTTTGGCTTTTGCCTGTACCCGGAGGCCCCTGTAATACGAAGCTGACCCCTTTGCGAGCCAAGAGGATGGCATCGGCCTGACTGGCGTCGGCGTCGACGATATGGAAGGTGTCGGTAGGCTTGATGTTGCCATCGTGGTCGTAACGGGTGCCCACCTCTCGGATGGCCTCCTCGTCAACAGAGAAATCGCCTTTGACGCCACACAATGCTCGTACAATCTTGTTATGATACAGCCGGTCGCGATGCTGCTGCATGTCGCGGTACATATTGATTTTCTGGAACGAGAGAAGGCTGATATAGATTTCTTCCTCCAACGTCCATTGCGGCTGATGCAACGCCTCGACGAAGCGGTGGACAAATGCACTGGGTTGCTCCTCCTCTTCCATGTCAGGCAATTCGGTCAGCTGGAAGTCGTTCTCCAACTTGAAGAGCAGCGTGGGGTTGACCACTATTTCACCCTCTGCCACCTGCAACTCATAAGGGTCGAAGGTAGATGCGTGTTCCAAACTGACAGGCACCAACAACAACGGAGCCATCATCTCCTGCCCGTTGGCGCCGCTTTCTTTCCAATGGAGCATACCAAAGGTCATATAAAGAATGTTGACACCCTTCTCGGCCAACGACTTGCGGGCACTGCTACGGATTGTGCGAAGCTGCCGTTGCTTCGCCTCGTAGTCTTCGAGGTAGAGCATACGATCTTTGACCTTGTCTGCCTCCACCATAGGTGCCAATTTGAGCGTCTTCTCCTTGTCGACCAAGGTGGCATAGACGGCATCAAGACCCGAAGAGAGGTCAATCTTCAGATTGGACGACCGTTGCGGTTTGAAATTGAGCAATTGGTTGCGAAGCCCGAGGTCGAGCAGTTTCTTTTTCCACATATCAAACTTCGCATCCATCAAAGCCTTTTCATTGGCTGTCAGGGAGAGGTCAGCAGATGTTGTATTGTTTTCTTCCATGAGGGGGAAATGTTACTTATCATAATGAATACAATGCACTTGAATCACCATATGGACGACATTATCCTCGGTGTTTCACACTGCAAAGGTAAATAATTTTTTCACTATTCCGTGTAACGGTAAAAAATAATGTTTACTTTTGCAAACGAAAATGATTCAACACAATCAAAACAACAAGCAGAGACTGATAGCCTTACTTCTTTTGACAGTCTATCTTCCCATGGTGATTGCCACCATGACGCATACTCATGCGAACAATCTGCCTGTTTTGTCAACGAATCACTATTTGGGTGCCATCCTCTCGGTAGGCGATGTTGACGACTGCGCCGTATGCCAGATTTGTTCACAGACCTACACCGCCGCCACCGTGTTGACACTCACCACCCTGCTCCTTTTCCGCCCCTTTGTCTTCCACACGTCTGTTCAAGACACCGTCCGGTCGTTGTCGAGCACTCCATCCCTCCGAGCTCCTCCGACGAGAGGATAATGAGACAACAGAAAATGCATTCAGTCTCCCAAAAAATGGCGACTGATTGACACTTTTTCCCCATTCATAAACTTTATTATTCATTTAGCAATGCAAATCCGGCTAACATGCCTATTGTTGGGTTTGATATGCATTCAGAACGTTGTGGCACAGCAGCGTGACACCGTCACCACACTTCACGAGGTCAACATCCACACTGCTCACCACCAGCATCAAGACCGTTCTACCACCACCAATCGCATATCCATACCCAAAGAATACTTAGAACACAGTCTTAGCGGCAACCTCGTCAAAGCACTGGAAGAGATGCCTGGCGTACAAAGTATCGATATCGGTTCAGGATTCTCCAAGCCTATGATTCGGGGTGCGGGGTTTAACCGCATTGCCGTTGTAGAAAACGGCATCAAGCAGCAAGGACAGCAGTGGGGTGCCGACCACGGGTTGGAAATCGACGCCTTCAATGTCGAAGGAGTCAACCTAATTAAAGGTGCCGCATCACTTCTGTATGGAAGTGATGCTATGGGGGGAGTGTTGGAGATACAACCCCTTAGTGCCAACCATCCCAACGGAGTGTATGGCGAGTTCTCAACCATCGGCAAATCGGTCAACGATGCCTTGAGTGCCTCGTTGATGATAGGTTTCCATCAGGGACACTGGACAGTGCAGGGGCGATATAGCGAGCAGCACTTCGGCGACTATCGGGTACCTGCTGACTCTATCGTCTACCTGACGATGAGACTCCCCATCGAACATGGACGGATGAAAAACACCGCCGGCCTTGAGCGTGATGCCAACCTTACAGCACTCTATCGTAACGGTCGCTATACTGCGTCATATGCACTCAGCAACACCTACCAGCTCTCTGGTTTCTTTCCTGGCGCCCATGGCATACCCGACGCTTCACGGCTGACCGACGACGGCGACAGCCGCAATATCGAGTTACCCTATGCTTGGGTAAACCACATCAAGGCCTCGACCCATCAGCAATATGCTTTCGACCAAAACATATGGAGTCTTGATTGGGGCTATCAATACAACCACCGCGAAGAATGGAGCACCTTCCATACTCACTATGACGGACAAACTCCTCCTATCGACAATCCCGATATGGAACTACAATTCCGACTACACACACTCACTGCCAACGTCAAAATGTTACATATTTGGGACAACCATTGCAACAGCACCTTCGGTATCAATACGGAGATGCAGAATAACGATATAGGAGGTTTCGCCTTTCTACTCCCCTCTTATCGCCGTCAAACGGCAGGCTTATATACCCTGACAGAATGGAGCCTCCATCCCCAATGGACTTTGACAGCTGGCTTGCGCTATGATGTCGGACATATCGCCATTGACCCCTTCAGCGACCCTTATTTGCTGCAGTATCTACAACAACAGCATCTATCATCTATCGACTTGGAGCAATATCGCTGGAGCTGCTATGCCGTCGACCGTTTCCTCGGTGACTGGTCGGGAGCCGTGGGTACCGTAGGCCATTTGGACAATGGATGGCTGATGAAAGCCAACCTGGGTCGTTGTTACCGTTTGCCATCGGCCAACGAATTGGCTGCCAACGGTGTTCATCATGGTACTTTCCGCCACGAACAGGGCGACACATCGTTACACAGCGAACAAGGTTGGATGCTGGACCTCGATTTCAGCAAAGAGTGGCAACATCTACGCATCGAACTGTCACCCTTCTTCAACCTTTACAGCAACTACATCTTTCTCAGCCCTACAAGCCAATGGTCCTTACTGCCACATGCTGGCCAAATCTACCGCTACCAAGAGACAGCGGCTATACTCACTGGTGGGGAAATCAACTTCGAATATCATATCATTCCCCAGCTGTGTTACCAACTGAAAGGAGAGTATGTCTACACCTACAACATTGAACGGCATACTGCCCTCTCCTTCTCCCCACCGGCTTCGATGCGGAACACCCTCAACTACTACCTTCCCATTGGCGACCTCTTTGTCGAGTTACAAACCATCGCATCACAGAACCGCATTGCCCAAAACGAGGATGCCACCCCGGGTGCCACACTCATCCATCTGGGATGTCATCTCTCGCTGCCTGTTTTTCATCACTCCCTTCAACTCAACCTATCCGTACACAACCTGATGAACACACGATACTACAACCATCTCAGTTTCTACCGTAAGGTGGAAGTCCCCGAACCAGGACGTAATATCACCCTCGGATTGATATATCATTTTAACCTTAACAATGTTTCAAAATAACACTCACATATGAAAAGAAAAAACATTCTGGCTGCCTTTGCAGCATTGGCCTTGTGTGCCTCCGTCGCCTCATGTACCGACGGCGACGTCACCAAACCCGTCATCAACCTGATTGAACCCGAAGAGGGACAGCTCATCCAAATTGGAAGTGACCACGGGATGCATTTCGAAATGGACCTTGAAGACAACGAAGCCTTGGGATCGTACAAAATCGACATCCACAACAATTTCGACAATCACGGTCACGGAAAGGATTCAACAGAGCCTTTTACTTTCAGCCAAACGTACGACCTCAATCACCAACGCAATGCCCACATCCATCATCATGACGTGGTCATTCCGTCCAACGCCACCCCTGGCAACTATCATTTGATGGTGTATTGTACCGACGAAGCAGGCAACGAAGCCTACCTGGCTCGCAACATTGTGTTGAGCCTCGATGCTCCCGAGGATGAAGATTAGAATATTCAGGTAAAAAAGGGGCTTCATTACATCGTGAAGTCCCTTTTGTTTTATGGAGTAACAAGTGTTTGGTTCTCACAACCCACGATGCGGTGGGGGAAACGGTCGATCATCATAAAGTCGTGTGTCGAGATGATCATAGGCACCCCTTTCTCGGCGTTGATTTTCTGCAGCAGTTCCATGATTTCGGTCGAAGTAATGGGGTCGAGATTGCCTGTCGGCTCGTCAGCGAGAATCAAACTGGGGTTGTTGATGAGGGCACGGGCGATGCCGACACGCTGTTGCTCTCCTTCCGACAGCCGGAATATCCGCGAAGTCATCTTGTTTTCGATGCCTACAGATTGCAACACCTCTACAATGCGAGCGTCAATCTCTTTGCGTTTCCAGCCGGTGGCTTTCAACACAAAATAGAGATTGTCATACACGTTGCGATCGGGCAACAGACGGAAGTTTTGGAAAACGACACCAATCTTGCGACGCAGCATCGGTGCTTCACGACGTTTCAGATGGGCCACATCGTAACCACAGACATATGCCTCTCCACTGTCAATGGACTTGTCGCCATAGAGAGCGCGCAACAACGATGTCTTTCCCGCACCGCTTTTGCCAATCAAATAAACAAACTCTCCTGGGTGCAACTCAAAGTTCACGTTGGTCAACAA
>CAJOQB010000039.1 GCA_905236405.1 uncultured Bacteroidales bacterium | reverse complement strand
ACTTTTTACCGAATGCGCCAAGAACTTTTTGCTTTTTGGCGCTTCTTTCTTTATCTCTTGTGTTGCATTTTCTATTAGAACTTAAGGGATTCTTCAAATTTCGATGTTGTTGTTGACAAACTACTGGGATTTGATTTAAAATTGTAGATATGGAAATAACTGATTATTTGCTGTTATCCTTGCGGGTGACGAGATAGACAATCGAGCCGTCCAAATCGTCTCAAGGATTCTTTGGCAGAGCCGGTTGAAGAAATTGTCGAAAGCCGAAGACGACAACAACCATGTAAAAAACAGTCTCTACTAAGATAATCACCCGTGAAAAAGACATTTCTATTATTAAGTGCTCTATGCTATTGTTCTCAAAGGTGGCATGGGCGGATAGAGGAAGGTTGGATCATGAAGGGGATCCATTTGTTGTCAACTTATTTCTTATTATTGGTGCAATATTTTTTATTGTATTCGTTATCTTTATGATAAAGGAAGGGGAGTTTTTTAAACAATTCGAGAAAAAAGAAGATAGAGGTTCCGGGTGTGTGTTGGTGGTTGGCGTTATTGTTAGTGTACTCTTTCTTTTGTCAAAATGTAGTTGACGCATCATGAACATTATTGATTATCTGTTGCTTGGAATTGTCCGTCAAAAGAAATTGAAAAAACAAAATGAAGAAAATACACAAAACAAACAGATGTAAGGCATTACTGGCGATGCTTTTGCTGGCCATCGTTTGTACCAGCTGTAACATGAATGACGAACCGGACAGTAAGCAGGAGTATTCCGTTTGTTTGCTTTCCTTTGGCGACTATCCCGAGGCTCAGTTGCTGAACTTGCAGCAAGATATTCAGAACTGTTTCGACACGCTGATTCCAGAGATTACAGTCACGGTCGAGGTGATGGGAAACAAGCCCATCCCCGACAACTGCCGGAGTGCCAATCATAACAGGTTGCGGGCCGACTCTTTGCTTCGGTTTCAGAACGGGTTGCTCCCCGATAAGGAGACGTACCTGTTAGGGATAACAGCCAAAGACATTTCAACTACGGTTCACGGGGTTGATGACTGGGGTGTCTTAGGATTGAGTTATCGTCCTGGTCATGCTGCTGTGGTCTCTTCTTGCAGGGTCAAAAACAAGCAACTGTTCTATAAGGTCGCCGTTCACGAACTACTGCACAGTTTCGGCTTGCCACATTGCGGCAATAAAGACCGCAGCTGCTATATCTGCGATGCAGACAAACGCCCCCAACTTGAAAAGCAGACGAGACTCTGTCCCGACTGCAAAGACAAGTTGTTGCACAAGACAAGGTGATATATAAAGCCCCTTGCATGTATGATATTATGGGCAGGAGGTGCAAGACAAAAGTAAAAAAGATATAAATTGAAAAAAATGTGTATTTTTGTAATCTCAAATCAAAGCAAATAGAGTTGCTCCAAAGGGTATCTAAACATTTTAAATTGTTGACTATAACATTCTAATAATAACAAAAAACTCACACAATGAAAAGAAGTATCATTCTTGCTGCCATTATGGCTTTGACCATGAGTGCCAACGCTCAGTGGTTCGACTTTTCGACCAACAACGGTCGTTTTGATTTGGGTCTGCAACTGGGTCCGACCGGTATCGGTACCGAATTCACCCAGTTCGGCTGGGGTCTCAGTGCCGATATTTATGGCGCTCATCTCGATTTTCTCAGCGCTGGCCCTATGTACAAGTATGACAACCATGTCGATGTCGGTCCTATGGCCATGGTGCCCGACTCGACGGTGACCTGCATCAACTTGGGCTATCAGATTCCGGTCCTTCCGTGGCTCCGCATCATGCCCATCATCGGCCATTGCCATACCACACACGGCTACACCGATTTCTCCACGGTCAATGTTGAGGTCAACGACAACTACAGTGCCCAGATGTACCACGACTACGTCAAGCAGGGACCTGCCCATCATTACTTGAACTATGGCGGCGGCATCGTCGTTCAGCCCTGCAAATGGGTGAGCATCTACGGCGTCTACACCACTTGCGCCATCTATGGAGGCGTGTCGGTTAGTTTCAGCGCCTTCTACGAGGGGGATTGAGACACGCTCGGCAATAACAAAGCATGACCATTCACGAAGCTCTTAGGCAATACTGGGGCTACGACAGTTTCCGTCCACAGCAAGAGGAGATTATCACCTCGGTGTTGGACGGAAACGACACTTTGGCACTGCTGCCCACGGGCGGCGGCAAGAGTCTGTGCTATCAGTTGCCGGCGATGGTGAGTGAAGGGGTGTGCTTGGTGGTGTCGCCTTTGGTGGCGTTGATGCATGACCAGGTGATGCACCTTCGACAGCGTAACATCAAAGCCGAGTTTCTCGTGTCGGGCATGAACAAGCACGAGATGGAAGTGGTGCTGAACAACAGCGTGTGGGGCAAGGTCAAACTGCTGTATGTGTCGCCCGAGCGACTACAGACGCGACAGTTCCTGGAGCATTACAAACAGATGCGTGTCAGCCTGATTGCGGTGGACGAGGCACACTGTATCTCGCAGTGGGGCTACGACTTCCGTCCGCCCTATCGTCATATCGCCGAAATCAGGGCCCACCAACCCAAGGCACCTGTGGTGGCTTTGACAGCCAGTGCCACCCCTCGGGTGATGGAGGACATCCGCACCCAACTGGCATTCCGTCAGGGATGCCAGACATTCACTCGGTCGTTCACCCGACCCAACCTGAGTTTCCTTTTCTACAAATCGGAGGACAAGATGGGTCGTCTGTTGCATGTGGTGCGAGGAGTGAAAGGTTGCAGCATCATCTATGTGCGTAACCGACGGAGTACGAATGATGTAGCCCGCATGTTGCAGGCCAACGGCGTGAACGCCACCTTCTATCATGCCGGCTTGGACACCATGGAACGCGATCGGCGACAGCGGATGTGGATGCAGTCGCCCGATGGGGTGATGGTGGCCACCAACGCTTTCGGCATGGGCATCGACCGCAGCGATGTGCGGTTGGTGGTGCATTTGGACATTCCGTCTTCCATCGAGGAATACTATCAAGAGGCTGGACGTGCGGGTCGCGACGGCAAACCGTCATATGCAGTGATGCTATACAACCACAACGATATCGATGCTCTCGACACCGTATTGCAGCAGTCGTACCCCACACCCCAGCAGATAAAGAATGTCTACCGTGCTGCTTGCAATTACTACCAGATACCGGTGGGATGCGGTGCCGACGAAAGCTTCGACTTCGACCTGCAACAGTTCTGTCACACCTATGGGCTGCAGCCAATGATGGCCTACAACGCTTTCCGCTTTCTGGAACGCGACGGCCTCTGCTCGCTGCCGGAACGCAACGATTTATACTCACGTCTCTACATCCCGTTGAACAAGGAGCAGGTGTATCGCTTCCAGGTGGAGAACCATCGGCTGGGCGACATCCTTACCCGTGTGCTTCGCATGTATGGCGGTCTGTTCTCCGACTTTGTTGATATCGACGAGAAACGGATGGCTCGAGAGCTCAAGATAGGGGAGAAGGATGTCTGCAACGCATTGAAGCAGATGCACAAACTGGAGGTGGTCTCTTACCGCCCCAAGGCTACCCAGCCACAGATACTCTTCTTGTCGCCAAGGATGGATGTCGACTCGCTCGACCTGAGCGACAGCGACTACCAACAACAGAAACAATGGGCTATTCAGCGTATGGAGGCGATGAGAAGTCTGGTGCTGAACGATAAAGAATGTCGCAGTGTGCAGATAGGACGCTATTTCGGCGAGCAAAGGGTGGAGGAATGCCGCCATTGCGATGTGTGCCGATCTAAAGACAAACAGAAAAGAGACAAGAAAGTTGTCTCGGCTTCGCTCCGTGACCGGATACGCACACTGTTGTTGGAACGTCCGATGTTAACCATCCACCAGATAATGGATTGTTTCTCCATTGAAGAGAAGGATGAACTGATAGCTATGTTGCAACAGCTGACAGACGATGGCTTTGTGCGACAGACCAAAGCCATGGAATTCTTTTGGAGGGATTGAACTGACGATAAAAAAGAAAAAGGGCTCCCATGGTCATTCCATGGGAGCCCTTTGTTGTATAAACAAGTGTTATTTCAGCAGTAGGACTGTTCCCTTCTGCGACAGCACACGTAGCTGTCCGGGCCGACGGTAGTGGGCAATGTATACATAGGTGTCTTCCTTGCATTCCTCTCCCTTGTATTTTCCGTCCCAAGGAGCCTCGGGGTCGTTGCTGTGGAATATCAGCAGGCCGTAGCGGTCGTAGATGTCTAATGAGTAGTCGAGAAGCTCGTTGGCGGTGTAGCAACGGAAGGTGTTGTTGGTCTCCAAACGGGGTGTGAAGGCATTGGGATACCACACCGTAAAGACCGTCACAGGAACCCAGAACGAGGTGTCGCGGCTGCAACCCAAGGGGTTGAAGCTGGTCATTCCTACTTGCATCGAGTCTTGTGCGAGGCTTTGGAAAGTCCACACTACCGAGCGGACGGGTGAGGTCTGACCGGGGCCAAAGTTCCACAGCGTGGCGGTGGCGTAGAGCGATGCGTCGGTGAACTGGACCGAAGGATTCTCGGAGTCGATGTAGCCCGGGGTCAGTTCGACAGCCAATTGTGGATAGGGATGGACGGTAATCTGTTGGTTGAGGGCTGTGGCCGAGCAACCGTTGGAACCATGGCCGACGACGGAGTAGACCGTGGTGGTTTTAGGCGTTACATAGATGGTGTCGTTGTGCTCCTGTCCCCAGAACGAGGCGTCGTTCTCGGGTGAGCAACTCCAGTCATAGGTGGCAGCCTTGCCGCCCCACAGCTTGACGGTGTCGCCGACACAAATCTCAGGCTTGGGCCAGTAGGGTCCGTCGAACTTCAAGTCGGGCTTGACGATGGCAATCTCGAAGGTGTCCCAAGTGACGCACCCATAGGAGGTTTTCACCTGTACGCAGTAGGTGACATCGCTGGTGGGACGGGTGACGAGGGTGCTTTCATAGGAAAGGGTGTCGGGGTTGCCCCGTATGAGCCAGCGGTAGGTGCAATTGGGCGACGTGGTACTGACATTGACGGTGGACTGCTCGCCGTTGCAGACGATGGTCTCGCCGGTGATGTTCACCACAGGATGGCTCTGCACATTGACGACAACCGAGGTGGAGTCGAGGCAGTGGATGGGATCGAGGTAACCGTCGACATTGGTGTCCATCATGAACACATCGCGGTTATGGGCAGTCAGCACGATGGTAGTGGTACGGTCGAACACCCAGTTGAAGGTACGCATGGCGTTGGCACCATCGCCTTCGAAGACGGTATCTATCACATTGTTGTAGATATGCCAACGGCGCCATGTGGAGCCTTGACGGTATTGGTCTGTGATGGTGACGGTGTCGCCATCACAAACGTTGTTTTTCGACAGTTCGATGACTGGGGTCATGGGTTTGAGCGAACGCACTTTGACCGTCTTTTGGTTCCAGCATGAGGTGTCGAAGGCGGTGGTGCGGACCACCACGCTATGGATGCCTGCTGTCTCGTAGGTGTGGCTGGCGGTGCCGCCCGTCGAGGTGCCTACGGCAACGGCGCCTGCGACACGGGGATTCTCGACATCGTACCATGTCCATTGGGTGTTGGATGTATCGACACGGTCGGCCTCGGTAGCAATCTGCAAAGGTGTGCTTCGGTCGGTGAGCACCACCTCGCCGTCACAGTAAATCAGAGAATCGACAGCCAAGATAGGCTTGGTGTTGCAGACATCGACAAACAGAGTGGAGTTGATGGGCTTGCCCGGGTTCATCTCCGACTGCAGGACGCACTTGAAGGTGTTGCAGGCAGCGGTGTCACCGTTGGTGGTAATGAAGTGCTGCAACTCGACACCCAAGAAGTTGGTGTCGTAGGTTTGCCCTGTGGAAGCGATGGGCGTATAGTTCGACGGATTGTTGCGAGCCTCTTCGGAAGTCAGTGTCCCGTGGGTGCTTCGATACCAAGTGTAGTGGGTCATACCCTTGGGAGCGTAGATGGTACCCACAAAGTCCGACTCGCCGGCTGCACATCCCGATGCCGACAGCATCATGGGTTCGCAGTCACCGGCTACATAGGAGCAGCCATAGTGTCCATGTTGGGAGCAGTCACCTGATGCCATCGAGATACGAATGTTGCGGTAGAGGTATTTATATAAGTTGATGACCACCTTGTTCCATGGACGGTATACATTGTTTACACCTGTGGCAGGGACAAACCCGTACGATGCAATGGAGGATGAGTTAGGCGGCGAGTTCTGCACAAAGCAGAAGGTGTCGCTGATAAAACTCCACTGTAGGGTGACGGGATCCTGCACCTCTACGTGGATGGCGAATTCGGGATTGTTGGAGACGGAGTGGAGTGCATTCTCGAGCGAGAGGGCATACCATACCGTGAACAGGGCGTTCTGTGCCGAAACGGTGAACGTGTAGACAAGGCACTCCCATTCGGCACCCGTGACAAAGTTGCCGATGCGGACAGAACGGACAAAACTGGGGTCCGGTGGTGTCAACGAGAGGGCGTTGCCTGTTTCGGCGGCGTAGCCGGTGCTTTGGATGGCAAAACGGTTGTGACAATCACTGCCATAGTTCTGGGTGCAACTACCCGAACTCTGCAGGGTGGCCAATGACGATGCCGCTACAGAGACCGGATTTCCTGTGATTCCCCATGTGGTGCAGGTGCTCGACGCATAATCCTTGGTGCCAGTCAATCCTGAATAGGCGGCTGCGTTGCCCGTGCTGGTGAAGTTGGTGGGATTGTGCCAACCCATGCAGGCGGCATTCTCTTGTTGTCCCATGGCCATCGATACAACGACCAGATTCATCAACAGGGTGAAAAAGAACTTTTTCATATGATTATTGTATTTTGTCAATAAGATATTATGTCTTGTCTTTTGTTACTTCAGGAGAAGGACGGTGCCTTTTTGTGACATCAGTCGGTCTTGTCCCGGACGGCGATAGCGAGCGATATAGACATAGGTGTCTTCCTTGCACATCTGTCCTTTGAAGGTTCCGTCCCAGAATGCTTCGGGATCGTTGCTGTGGAATATCAGCAGTCCATTGCGGTCGTAGATGTCGAGCATATAATCGATGAGCTCGTTGGCAGTGAAGCAACGGAAGGTGTTGTTGGTCTCCATCAAAGGAGTGAATGCATTGGGGAACCAAACCGAGAAGACTTTGATGGGAACCCAGAACGAGGTGTCGCGGCTGCAACCCAGTGGGTTGAAACTGGTCATACCTATCTGGATGGAGTCTTGGGCAAGGTCACGGAAGGTCCACACCACCGAACGGACAGGCGAGGTCTGGCCAGGGCCGAAGTTCCACAACGTGGAGGTGGCATAGAGCGATGCATCGGTGAACTGGACCGAGGGGTTCTCGGAGTCGATATAACCCGGGGTCAGTTCAACAGCCAGTTCGGGATAAGGATGGACGGTGATTTGCTGGTTGAGTGCACTGGCTGAGCATCCGTTGGATCCATGGCCGACAACAGTATAGACGGTAGTGGTAGTGGGCGACACATAGATGGTGTCGTTGTGCTCCTGTCCCCAGAACGAGGCGTCGTTTTCGGGCGAGCAACTCCAAGTGAAGGAGGCTGCCTTGCCGCCCCACAGTTTGATGACGTCGCCGACACAAATCTCGGGCTTGGGCCAGTAGGGACCCAAGAAGTGCAGGTCGGGTTTGACAATGGCAATCTCGAAGGTGTCCCATGTGATACAGCCAAAGGTGGATTTCACCTGAACACAATAGGATACATCGCTGGTGGGACGGGTGACAAGGGTGCTTTCATAGGAAAGGGTATCGGGATTGCCCAGCTTGAGCCAACGGTAGGTGCAGTTGGGCGAGTCGGAGGTGACGTTGACCGTGGACTGCTCACCGTTGCAGACGATGGTCTCACCCGTAATGTTCACCACGGGGTAACTCTGCACATTGACGACAACAGAGGTGGAGTCGAGGCAGTGGATGGGGTCGAGGTAGCCGTCGACGTTGGTGTCCATCATGAACACATCGCTGTTATGGGCGGTAAGCACGACGGTGGAGGTACGGTCGAACACCCAGTTGAAGGTACGCATGGCATTGGCGCCTGTTCCCTCGATAACGGTGTCCATTACTTCGTTGTAGATGTGCCAACGGCGCCACATAGAGCCTTGACGATACTGGTCGGTAATGGTGATGGTGTCGCCAGAACAGATATTGTTTCTCGAAAGTTCGATGACAGGGGTCATGGGTTTGAGCGAACGCACTTTGACCGTCTTCTGGTTCCAGCAGGTGGTGTCGAAGGCGGTGGTGCGGACCACCACGCTATGTGTGCCTGCCGTCTCGTAGGTGTGGCTGGCGGTGCCGCCTACCGAGGTGCCTACGGCAATGGCTCCCGAGACACGGGGATTCTCGACATCGTACCACGTCCATTGGGTGCTGGCTGTGTCAACACGGTCGGCTTCGGTGGCAATCTGCAACGGCGTGCTGCGGTCGGTGAGCACCACCTCGCCGTCACAATAAATCAGAGAGTCGACAGCCAAGATGGGCTTGGTGTTACAGACGTCGACAAACAGGGTGGAGTTGATGGGTTTGCCAGGGTTCATCTCCGACTGCAAGACGCACTTGAAGGTGTTGCAGGCGGCGGTGTCACCGTTGGTGGTGATGAAGTGCTGCAACTCGACACCTAAGAAGTTGGAGTCATAGGTTTGTCCGGCGGAAGCAATAGGGGTGTAGTTTGAGGCATTGTTGCGAGCCTCTTCTGAAGTCAGGGTCCCGTGGGTACTTCGGTACCAAGTGTAGTGGGTCATACCCTTGGGAGCATAGATGGTACCCACAAAGTCCGACTCGCCGGCAGCGCATCCCGATGCCGACAGCATCATGGGTTCGCAGTCGCCAGCCACAAAGGCTGCTCCATAGTGTGCAGAGTAGGCACAGTCGCCAGCACCCATGGTGATGCGGATATTGCGGTAGAGGTATTTATACAGGTTGATGACCACTTTGTTCCACGGCTTGTATACATTGTTGCTTCCGTAGGTGTTGAAACCCATGGCACTGATTTGTGCAGCAGTGGAACCTGTGACGGGTGTCTGTTGCACAAAGCAAAAGGTATCACTGATAAACTCCCAGTTGTTGGTTTGAGGGTTCTGAACCTGCACGTGGATGACAAACTCAGGATTGTACTCGGCCGTGTGCATGGCATTGTAGAGCGAGAGAGCGTACCATATGGTGAACAGTGCATTGCTGGCACTGACGGTAAACTCATACTCCAATGCCTCCCATTGTGTTCCACCACAGTAGTTGCCAATACGAATGGATTTATGGAAACTGGTATCGGGGGGGAGATAGCTGAGATTGTTGCCTGTTTCTGCAGCGGTACCGGCACTCTTGATGACAAAACGGTTCATGTAGTCGCTTTGTCCGCTGTTTTCACATGAGGAACCACCTGTCTGGGTTGCCAGGTTGGCTGCCGAGACGGTGGTGGGGGTGCCGCTGTAGCCAAAAGTGGTACAGGTACTTACTTGGCTGTTCTTTGTGCCGATGTATCCACGCCAGGCAGCTGCAGTACCTGTGCTTGTAAAGTTCGTAGGATTGTGCCAACCCATGCATGCAGGGTTTCCTTGTGCTTGTAATACAGTGGCAAAGGCCAGCATGATTAAAAGAGCAAACAGAGTTCGTTTCATATTGGATATGTTTATTCGTTTATATTCTTTTTCGTTTGGCGTCAGTGTCTCTGACGGCTTTTTTAATCCCTTAGACGTATAAAGTGTTGTTTTTGTTGCATTGAAAGAAGTTTTTTTTTCACTTTTTATAGTTCGTTTTATATTATATATTGGTATTCAATATATAACATGGATGTTTTTTTCCTCCATAATTAGACGAAAAAAGGAACATAAATGCAAAAAAAGGAAAAAGAAACAGGAGCCTCCCATTGCTGAGAGGCTCCTGAGATGAGGATTATTCAGAAAAAGAAGGACGATTAGTTGTTGCCTTGCTTTTCAAGTTCCTCTTTGAGGTTGGCCAGCACGTCGAGGTCGCCAAGGGTGGTCTTCTCGAGGTTTTCGCTGACGCGTTTGACAGCTTTCTTCTCGGCACGACGCTTGTCGTCGTTCTCAACGGGAGCTTCGTTGCCGTCGTCTTTGTGGACGCGGGTATGGCTGACGATGATTTTCTTGTTCTCTTTCGAGAATTCGATGACCTTGAAGTCGAGGGTCTCTTCGGGTTTAGCCTTGCTCTTGTCGGCTTTCTCGAGATGACGCATGGGAGCGAAACCTTCGACACCATAGGGCAGTGCCACGGTGGCACCCTTGTCGTTCATAGCGATGATGGTACCTTGGTGTACGGAACCCACAGCGAAGAGGTCGGCGTAGGTGTCCCAAGGATTCTCCTCGAGCTGTTTGTGGCCGAGGGAGAGACGACGGTTCTCGGCATCGACTTCGAGTACCACCACGTCAATCTTCTCACCAGTCTTGGTGAATTCGGCGGGGTGTTTAATCTTCTTGCTCCAGCTGAGGTCGCTGATGTGGATAAGACCGTCAACACCTTCCTCAAGCTCGACAAAGATGCCGAAGTTGGTGAAGTTGCGGACAACAGCGGTGTGCTTGCTGCCGACAGGATATTTCTCGGTGATGGTCAGCCAAGGATCGGGCATGAGCTGCTTGAGACCGAGGCTCATCTTGCGCTGCTCGCGGTCGAGGGTGAGGACGACAGCTTCGACCTCTTGACCAACTTTGAGGAAGTCCTGAGCGGAACGCAGGTGCTGGCTCCAGCTCATCTCGCTGACGTGGATAAGGCCTTCGACACCGGGGACAACCTCGACGAAAGCACCGTAGTCGGCAATGACAACCACTTTACCGTGGACATGGTCACCCTCCTTGAGGTTGGGATCAAGGGCATCCCAAGGATGAGGAGTGAGCTGCTTGAGACCGAGGGCAATGCGATGCTTGGCCTCGTCAAAGTCGAGGATAACGACGTTGATTTTCTGGTCGAGCTGGACCACCTCGTTGGGATGGCTGATGCGGCCCCAGCTGAGGTCGGTGATATGCACCAGGCCATCGACACCACCCAGGTCGATGAAGACACCGTAGGGAGTGATGTTCTTGACAGTGCCTTCGAGCACCTGGCCTTTTTCGAGATGGCTGATGATTTCGGCCTTCTGGGCTTCGATCTCGTCCTCGATAAGGGCTTTGTGGGAGACAACGACATTCTTATATTCGTGGTTGATCTTGACAACTTTGAATTCCATGGTCTTGTCAACGAAGACATCGTAGTCGCGGATGGGCTTGACATCGATTTGCGAACCGGGGAGGAAGGCTTCGATGTTGTCGAAAACGGTGACGATGAGACCGCCTTTGGTACGGCTCTTGACGTAACCGGTGATGATTTCCTGATTCTCGTAGGCCTGGTTGACGCGCTCCCAGCTCTTGAGGATGCGGGCTTTCTTGTGGGAGAGAAGCAGCTGACCGTTGGAGTCTTCCTGACTCTCGACATAGACCTCAATCTTGTCGCCGACTTTGAAATCGGGATTGTAACGCAGTTCGGAAGCGGGGATGACACCGTCGCTCTTGAATCCGATGTTGACAACGGCCTCACGGTCGCTGATGCTGACGATAGTACCCTCGATTACCTCCTGCTCGGTGAAGGATTTGAAGGTCTGCTCGTACTGTTCGGTCATTTGTTTGACCTGTTCGTTGTTGACTTCTTCTTTTTTATCGATAGCACTCCAGTCAAAATCTGCTATCGGCTGCACATTTTTATAATCCATGTGTGCGTTTTTTT
>CAJOQB010000038.1 GCA_905236405.1 uncultured Bacteroidales bacterium | reverse complement strand
CGTGCCTCGGGGCCCACCAGCTTGATGATGCGCTCCTTCATCTCGCCTGCCGCCTTGTTGGTGAAGGTGAGTGCCAGAATATGGAAGGGATCCACTCCTTTGTCTATCAAGTGGGCGATACGATAAGTGAGCGTGCGTGTCTTGCCCGAGCCAGCACCGGCGATAATCATCACAGGCCCCTCGGTACATGCCGCCGCCTCACGTTGTGCCTCGTTCAGTTGGGATAATATATCAGACATTTTCCTTGTTTTCAGTTAAAGATTAGCGGTAATCTCCTCTATCTCCACCCCCCTCAGTTGCACAAAAGCATCGTAGATGCGGATGCTGAGCGACTGACGGATGGAGAACTCCAACGAGCAGTCCATGTCGAACTGCTGGTTGCGAGGAGGCGTGTCGTATTCCTTGAGGAGTCTCATCACATCGTTCATCAACGGGTACTCGAACCGCACACGGTAATGACGGTCGATGGTGCGTTCCACTATCGTGGCATGATCCAACGCATCACGGGCAGCTGTTCGATAGGCGTTGATAAGTCCCGACACCCCCAGTTTGATGCCACCGAAATAGCGTACCACCACCACCAAGACGTTGGTCAGGTCGAGCGAAAGCAGTTGCCCGTGAATGGGCTTGCCTCCTGTGCCCGAAGGCTCGCCGTCGTCGTTGGCACGATAGGCATCCTTGTAGGGACCCAAGATATAGGCATAGCAATGGTGACGGGCGTCGAAGTATTCCTTCCGCAGGCGTTCCAAATGCCCTTTCACCTCCTGTTCACTCGTCACATGGATGGCAAAAGCAAGGAAACGGCTGCCTTTCTCTTTATAGATTCCCTCGGCAGGAGCCGCTATGGTGCGATAGGTGTCATCGAACATGATAGTAGCACTCCACTTGGTTGTTATCAAAAGTCTCGGTTCGGTCGGGTGTCATTGTCAACGACGGTGCCGGCATACCTTTGCCAAAGCACTGGTCGCCACGCAGCCGTCGAATCTCGTCCCACAGCCCTTCGGCCAAGAATGCGTCGAGCAGATGCCGCCCTCCTTCGACAATCAACGACTGTACCTTTTGTTGATATAGCCATTCCATCGCCTCGGAAAGCGTCGGTTGTTGCAACACCGTGAATCCGTCCACCTCGCCCAACCGTCCACGCCGATCGTAAACCAGACGGAGCGGTTGGTTGCCGTGCCACAGACGGGCCGTCAGCTGTGGACGGTCGTTAAGGTAGGTCTCACTGCCCACCAAAATGGCGGCCTCTTCGGTACGCCAGCGATGGGACAGCTGTTTGAGCAGAGGGTTGGTAATCCAATAACTGCCCTGCGGGTCGCTGCCGCGGTCGATATCCATCAGACCGTCGGCTGTCTCGGCCCACTTCAAGATGATATAGGGGCGACGTTGTTCCATGAAGGTGAAGAAACGACGATTCAGGAATCGGCCCTCCTGTTCCAGCACATGGGTCACCACCTCGATGCCTGCGGAGCGCAGTTTCTCGTATCCCCTACCCGACACTTGCGGATTGGGGTCATCGTTGCACACCACCACCCGTCTCACCTTTCGTTCGACAATCAGGTCGGCACACGGCGGAGTCAACCCCTGATGGCTGCAAGGCTCCAGATTGACATAGAGTGTACTGCCTTCGATGCGTTCGGGACAGCGGCAATCGAGGATGGCGTTGCGTTCGGCATGGTAGCCGCCATGCTGCCGATGGAACCCCTCGGCCACCACCTCGCCGTCGCTGACCACCACACAACCCACCATGGGATTGGGACGGACATAGCCCAGCCCGTTGCGAGCCAGCTGCAGACAGCGTCTCATATAGTCTTGGTCGGTGTACATCGTTCTTTCAGGGCAAAAAACCTCCCTCACCTTGTGGCGAGGGAGGAATCCATTCATTAACTCAACCGATGAAGCATCAGTCTTTCTTCAGCAGGTCGCGAATCTCGGCAAGCAGCTCTTCCTGAGTGGGACCAGCGGGAGCAGCAGGAGCCTCTTCCTCTTTCTTGCCAGCCTCTTTCAGCTTGTTGATGCCTTTGATGAGCAAGAAAATAACGAATGCAATAATCAGGAAGTCGACACACTCCTGAACGAAAGCACCGTAGTTCCACATCACGGCAGCTTTCACTTCCTCGCCTGTGGCTGGGTCGAGAACTGCCTGCTTCAACGTGACGGACAAGTCCTTGAAAGCACCATCGCCGATGATGGCGGCGAACAGTGGCATGATGATGTCGTTCACTAACGAAGAAACGATTTTGCCGAAGGCACCACCGATGATGATACCCACAGCCATGTCAATCATGTTGCCTTTGACGGCAAACTCTTTGAACTCATTAAGGAATTTGGACATAATATAAAGGTTTTAAAGGATTAGAATTCTGCGTTCTTTGGCGTACGGGGGAAGGGGATGACGTCACGGATGTTGGACATGCCGGTGATGAAGAGCATGAGACGCTCGAAGCCGAGGCCGAAACCACTGTGAGGAGCGGTACCCCAACGACGGGTGTCGAGATACCACCACATGTCTTTCATGTGGATGTTGCGGTCGGTGATGGCCTTCATCAGTTTGTCGTAGTTCTCTTCACGCTGCGAACCGCCGATAATCTCGCCAATCTTTGGGAAGAGCACATCCATGGCACGCACCGTCTTGCCGTCGTCGTTCTGTTTCATATAGAACGCCTTGATTTCGGCAGGATAGTCAATCAAGATAACAGGGCATTTGAAATGTTTCTCGACCAGATAGCGTTCGTGTTCCGACTGGAGGTCGACACCCCAATAGACGGGGAACTCGAACTTCTGTCCCGACTTCTGCAGGATGTCGATGGCCTCGGTGTAAGGCAGGCGGATAAAGGGATGTTCGAGCACGAAATGGAGACGATCCAGCAGCTCCTTGTCCCACATATCGTTCATGAACTTAAGGTCGTCCTCGCAGTTGTCGATAGCATACTTGATTAAGTACTTGAGGAAGTCCTCGGCCAAGTCCATATTGTCTTCCAGTTCGTAGAAAGCCATCTCGGGCTCAATCATCCAGAACTCGGCCAAGTGACGCGGGGTGTTCGAGTTCTCGGCACGGAAGGTGGGACCGAAGGTGTATATCTTGCCCAACGACAAGGCACCCAGCTCGCCCTCTAACTGACCCGACACGGTAAGGTTGGTGTGCTTGCCGAAGAAATCCTGCTCGTAGTCCACCTTACCCTCTTCAGTCATGGGAAGATGGTTCAGGTCGAGGGTGGTGACATGGAACATGTCGCCAGCGCCTTCGGCATCGCTGCTGGTAATCAGCGGTGTGTGGAGGTAGAAGAAGCCATGGTCGTTGTAGTATTTATGGATGGCGAACGCCATGTGGTGACGCAGACGAAGGATGGCACCATAGGTGTTGGTGCGGGGACGCATGTGGGCGATGCTACGCAGGAACTCGGGGGTGTGGCCTTTCTTCTGGAGCGGATAGTCCTCGGGGGAAGCCTCGCCGTAGATTTCGATTTGTTCGGCCTGCACCTCGACGCTCTGTCCGCTGCCTTGCGAAGCCACCAGCTTGCCTGTCACATGGAGGCAGGCGCCTGTGGTAATCCGTTTCAGGAGCTCATCGTCGAAACGTTCCACGTCGGCAACCACCTGCAGGTTGTTGATTGTCGAACCGTCGTTCAACGCGATAAAGGCAACATGCTTGTTGCCGCGTTTGGTACGCACCCAGCCTTTCACTTCGATGCTGGTGCCCATCAGTTGTTCATTGTCGCCCTTCAGCAGACGGGCTATTTCGATATGCTTAATCATTGAATGTTGTATTACTTTTCGATGTTAATATTGCTTGCGATGTTTCCGCAGTTCATAATCGGTGGCAAAACGGGTGATGTCAGACTGTTGGTCGCGACGGCACACCATGAGCACATCCTTGCTGGCGGTGACGATGTATCCGTCGAGCCCTTGCAGCACCAACGTCTGTTTGACTCCTGGGGCGTTGACGACACAGTTCTTCACATCGTATGTCATCACATCACCCGACACGATAGCATTGCCGTCGGGGTCCTTGATGCTGGCATTGTAGAGCAGTTCCCATGTCTCGACATCGGACCATCCGAAGTCGGCTTCCAATACATGGACGTTGTCGGCCTTTTCGATGATGCCATAGTCGATGGAGATGTTGTCCAATCGCGTATAGCACTGCAGCAGCTGTTCTCTGTCGAGGTCGGCACCCAAGTTGTGCATTGACTCGTACACCGAGGGAAGGTAGCACTTGAAGGCTTCTCTCATCACTTCGAGCCGCCACACAAAGATACCGGCATTCCAGAAGAATTCGCCGGTCTGGATGAACTGACGGGCCATCTCGATGGGTGGTTTCTCAGTAAAGGTGATAACCTTGTGAAGGTCGGGCATGTCTTGGCACGAGGGACTTTCGGCAAACTGGATGTAGCCGTATTTGGTGTTGGGGTTGGTGGGTCTGACACCGACGGTGACAATCCAGTCGAAACGGTTGACAGCATCCACCGCCTTGTTCATCTTCTCCTGAAACATACGGTCGCCAAAGATGGCGTGGTCCGACGGGGTGACGATGATGTTGGCGTTAGGGTTGATGCCCTCTATGACCGAGGCGGCCCAAGCCACACAAGGAGCCGTGTTGCGACGCATGGGTTCCTCGAGCACTTGGTAGCGTTGCAGGTCAGGTATCTGGTCGTGGACCCTCTTGCCGTAGCCCTCGGCGGTAACGATGATGATGTTCTCGCGAGGACACACCTGAGCATAGCGGTGGAAGGTGTTTTGCAACATCGACTGTCCGTTGCCCAAGATGTCGATAAACTGCTTGGGGTTAGCTGTGTCGCACAGCGGCCAGAAACGGCTTCCGAAGCCACCCGCCATGATGATGCAGAAATTATTACGGTTCATACCTCTCTCTCCTTTATTTGTGTTGTCAAACGCTCACCTCTCCTTTGATGTGTGGATGGGGGTCGTAGCCCTCCAGCGTGAAATCGTCGTAGTCGAAACCAAAGATATCTCTCTTGTCGGGATTGAGCCGCATGGTGGGCAGCGGTCGAGGTGTCCTCGTGAGCTGCAGGCGGCACTGCTCTATGTGGTTGTTGTAGATATGGGCGTCGCCCAACGTATGGATGAACTCGCCTGGCTGGAGTCCCGTGGCTTGTGCCAGCATCATGGTGAGCAACGAATAGCTGGCAATGTTGAACGGCACGCCAAGGAAGATGTCGGCGCTGCGCTGGTAGAGCTGGCACGACAGACGTCCGTCGGCCACATAGAACTGGAAGATAATATGGCAGGGAGGCAACGCCATCTGCTCCAACTCGCCCACGTTCCATGCCGAAATCAGCAGTCGTCGCGAGTCGGGGTTGGTCTTGATTTGATGCACCAACTGGCCTATCTGGTCCACCGTACTGCCGTCGGCACATCCCCACGAACGCCACTGATGGCCGTAGATGGGGCCCAGGTCGCCCTGCTCATCGGCCCACTCGTCCCATATCGTCACTTTGTGGTCGTGGAGGTACTGCACATTGGTGTCGCCACGAAGGAACCACAACAGTTCGTAGATGATGGAACGCAGGTGCAGTTTCTTGGTGGTCAACAGCGGAAAGCCTTTCTGCAGGTCGAACCGCATCTGGTATCCGAACACCGAGCGGGTGCCCGTGCCGGTGCGGTCCTGTTTGGGTGTGCCATGGTCGAGCACATGTTGCAGTAGGTCAAGATATTGTTGCATAGATATCCTATTTTGATAATTTAAGAAACGTAACTGTGGCAATAAAATTGTATCATATGGAAATTAAAGTTGGCGACCCTCCCCCATCGACAGCCAACGACCCTTCGATAAACACATTGCAAACGAAAACCTCGTTTTCGGTACGAACGAAAACGAGGTTTTTGTTTCAAACAGCATTATCGAAACCACTATCTTTTCACTTCCGCTTGATGAGCAACGACCCACGTCGTTGGATGCCTCGACTGCTTGAGGTCAGGCTGTAGATATAGGTGCCGTCTTCAAGGCCGTCGCCGGTGTAGCCACCCTTGTAGTGGTTGGAGGTGTAGAGCAGATGACCGCGACGGTCGAAAATCTGCAGCTTCAGGTCGTCGATATCCTGGATGCCCTCGATGTCGAAACGGTCGTTGATGCCGTCGCCGTTGGGGGTGATGACGTTAGGAATATTCAGCGACACAGTAGGAAAGTTCGTCGGAGCCGAGGGTGTGACAGGGGCTGGAGCCGTCTGGCCACCGGCTGTAGGTTGCGACGGTGCCACGGGGTCGGCAGCAGGATGGTCGACTGTCGTCACAGCAGGTGCGGCGGAGGGAACAACAGTGGTTCGGCTGGCAACCACAGGACGGTTAGCAGCGGTACGAGGTGCGGCTACCAACTGCGAGGATGAGGATGCAGGTTCTGTGGTGGAGGAAACAACCTTTCCCTTAACGGTCTTGGCCTCGGGTTGCGCGGCGGCAACGGTCGAGGCAGCCACCGACTGTGATGGTTCGGTGACAGTAGCCGTCGTTACCTCGGCGACGATGGGGTCGGGCTGGCGATAGGAGCTCGGAGGAAAGACCAAAAGGATGGTAGTCACCACAGCCGTCAACGAAGCCAACGCAATGATGAGCTCGGTGGATTTCTTCTTCCATGGGCCACGTTGGACAGCGGGTGTTTCCATTTGCGATGCGATACGCGACCAGAGGTCGCTGTCGGGGGCGACTTCTTGCTGCCCGTAGGTGTCCTGCAGCAATTGCTCGATGTCTTTATATTCGTTCTGTTTCATTTTTCCTGTTTAATATTTGGTACTGCCGAAGCAGCTCTTATGTTCACATTGTTATTCTCCACTGTACTCTTTCCACGTTTCGTAATCCAGATTGCGGATAATCTTCCGCAACTGATTGCAGGCCCTGTAGTAGTGTGTCTTCACCAAGGGGACTGACTGCTGAAGCATCTCGGCCACCTCCGTGTAACTGTATCCGTCGACGGCTATCAGGAGCAACGTCTGCCGATACATGTCGGAAATCCGCTGCATGGCTCGGTCGATAAGTTCACGATTCATAAACCTTTCTATACCATTGTCGTCGGCACATCGAACAGAGGCCATGGCTTCTGAGTCATCGACGTCGAGGTGATCACGGTAACGCCTGTAGCGAATGATATCGATGGCCCCGTTGATGACGATACGCTTCATCCAAGCCACAAAAGCCCGTTCGTCGCCTCCGAATCCTTCGATCTGTTGGTAAATCTTGACGAACGATTCCACCAACAAATCGTCAGCCTCGTCACGTGAACCCAAATAGCGTAGACATATAGCATATAACAGCCTGTTATAGCGGTCATAGAGCAGCCGCTGAGCTACAGCATCATGGTGCTGACAGCGGCGAACGAGTTCGTTGAGTTTTATGTCAGATTCTTGAATCACGAACGTGTAGACGTATGAACCCCCCAAAAAGAAACACGCGGTATAGTTAAAAAATCTTAATTAACAATCTTTGGACATATTTGAAGGTATGAAAACGGTCGGAAACGGTGACCACATAGGTGCCCGAAGGAAGGTTAAGGGGAACATATTGGCCGACTGTCTGATCCTGAAAATGTGCCACTTGACGACCACCAAGGTCAAAGATATTAACATCGACCTTGCCCTGATAGCCCTCGATGTCGACGGTGATGCCGTCTCTACTGGGGCAAGGAAAAATTTTCACCTTGGCTGTCGAAGAAATCGGTGTAGGCACCTCAAGTTGGTTCTCGTCGACAATGGCAACGGTGTATTCGCCCATGGAGATGTTTTTGCAGAGCAAATAGCCATTGGCCACCGATGAGTTGACCACCTGCCAAGGGCTATGACTGTCGCGTCGATAAAGCAGACGCACCGAATCGCGTGAGGACGACCCATACATCAAATCTTCGTCGAACTGTCCCGACGAGCCATATCCAAAATAACCACGCAGCACACTGCTGTCGGGCACCAGCCCTTGGACAACCCAATAGTGGTGCGACGTGCGGACAATACCTGGATTGCCATCGAGATCGGGGTCGCTCCAATGCAACTCGACAAAGAGACGTGCCGTGTCGGAAAGGGTGGCGGGAAGTGTCTTGAAGTGAATGACCTCGTCGGTCACCACCGAGGCGTTGGGAGCCAACACTATCTCGTTGCTGGTGACAGCGTCGGAGAAAGTGCGGTCGAAATCAACCAGCACAATCTTTGGCTCGAAAGGAAGCTGGAACGTCAGTGTGGCCGAAGCTCCATCGAAGGTGGCAAGACACGTGTGACGCTGGTTTTGACCGCCAACGAAGGTGAGCGGTATGCGGTTGGAGTTGGCATACTGCGGTGCATGGACAAGTTTCTGCCGCAACTCCACAGTGGTCTGATAGATGTTGCCTTGCCGCCCACTGTGCATCGACTCGACATAGAAATCTTGGAAGCCCGGGCCGAATACATGGAAATCGAAGAAGTCGGTAAGGTCGGTACCGCTGTACAACGACAGGCTGTCGCGTATGGCGATGGCGTTCATCGAGGTAAATGCGTTGCGGAGGAAAAGTTGCTGCATCGTCGCATAGAAAAGGCTGTCGCCCAAATAGCCACGCAAAGAGTGCCACACCATGCCTCCCTTGTCGTAGGTGGTGCTACCATAGACATTGGCGTGGGATTGTCCTTGGAGGGGGTAATAACCGCCATCCTTTCTATGGGTGGTTCGAAACACCGACTCAAGACTGGACTGGTAGAAATCGTTGGCATAGTCCTTGCCAAAGAGCGCCTCGATGGCCACTTCCGAGGTAAAGGTGGCACCGCCCTCGTTGAACCACATCTCGTCGGCTGTCTCACAAGTAATCAGGTTACCGAACCAAGCATGACCCAACTCATGGGATGTGGTCGATTGGCACAGCTCATGGTTGATGGCTGCGATACATCCGTTGACCAAAGCAATATTGGTGGCATGCTCCATCGAGCCCTTGGTGGTACCCACATAACCGATGCGCCCCCAACGATAAGGGCCGAAACAACGTTCGAACATCGGCACCACATCGTCGAGCAGTTCGAAATAGGTGGCCACTTGGAGACTGTCCTCAGTACGGAATGCCACCGTGACGGGATAACTTCCATAAACACCTTGAACATCTCGTTCCACCGTGTGGAAGTTGGCCATGGCGATGCCCAATAAATAGGTCGGGATAGGCTGGTCGAGCCGCCAATGGGTGGTCTGGCTGCCATCGTTATTGATGACGACACTGTCGAGCATACCGCTGCACTGGGTGGTCCACCCTATAGGTGCGGTGGCATGGACTGTATAGGTAGCCTTGTCGTGGAAATTGTCTCGACACGGGAAGAGCACCTTGCCATAGTTGTGAGGATTGTCATCGAAAGCCACACCTAAATTATAATATAAGGTGGGGTCGAAATGCAGTCCACCGAAACCATAGGGTTCCACATGCCCATTGGAACGATAATAAATACGACATGTTACGATGTTACCCACAGGAACAAACGATGTGTTGACATAAAGCGACCTCGCACGGAAACTATAGCCCACTGACTGCTGGTCAAGAAAAACAGAATCAACTTGTGAGGCCACCAGACTTAACTCTACAGAATCGACAGGAGCCAACAGCCAAAAATACAATGTAGCACATCCTGCCAACTGATTCTCATATTGATGACCCATATCTAACACCAAATCGTAGTGCATCACATCGATATAATCGGTCACATTTTTACTATATCCAGGGGTCTGTGCACTCGTTTGAGTACCCCAAACGAGGAAGAAAAGCACGAGCGGATAAAAAAAATATTGATTCATAAACAGTTAGTTTATAACGGTTAATAAGTTCGAGGTGCAAAAATACGAAAAAAAAATTTGTGCGGTATAAAAAAAAGCGTTTACCTTTGCATTGTGATATTAAAATGATATTAATTCAAAACATAAATATTGATATGAATACAACTGTCGAAAAAACAACTGAGACAAAAGAATTTGTCAGAAAGATGACTGCCGCCAACAACGGCTTTCTGCATCTGTTTATCAACTTGGCCATGATTGTGGTCTTTTTCTTAATCATTGCATCGCTATCTATGCTGGACTGCATGACCACGGTCACTGCCGACGGATCCACCGAAGCCACGGGTTGGATTGCTCTACCCATTTTCTTGGCCATTATCTTCTTTGTGGTATGGCTGCTCCATCTCGTTGGTCTGAAAATCATCCAGCCCAACATGTCGGTTGTGCTGACCCTGTTCGGAAAATACCACGGGACGGTACGCGACAACGGCTTCTTCTGGATCAATCCTTTCTGCGGACGACGCAAATTGTCGCTGCGTGCCCGTAACATGGATGTCGAGCCTATCAAAGTCAACGACCGCAACGGCAACCCCATCATGATTGGCTTGGTGCTTGTATGGCGTATTGCTGACACTTACCGTGCTTGCTTCGACATCGACTCACATGTGACGAAGACAGAAAACGGAGCCGAGCAATCGCTGAACAGCTTTGACAATTTTGTCAGCGTGCAAAGCGACGCCACACTCCGTAAGGTGGCAGGCATGTACGCATATGACAACATGGACGGCGGCAGCGACGAGCTGACCCTCCGCAGCGGTGGAGAGGAAATCAACGAACGACTGGAAGATGAGATTCGTCAACGTTTGAGCATCGCCGGCATTGAAGTGGTGGAAGCCCGCATCAATTACCTGGCCTATGCCGCTGAAATCGCCAGCGTGATGCTTCGTCGCCAACAGGCCAACGCCATCATCTCTGCACGCGAAAAGATTGTCGAAGGTGCCGTCAGCATGGTCGACCTGGCTCTGAAAAAACTGTCGGAAGACCACATCGTGGAACTTGACGAAGAGAAAAAAGCCACCATGGTGTCGAACCTGCTGGTGGTCCTCTGTGCCGACGAGAGTGCCAGCCCTGTCATTAACACTGGCACGTTGTACCAATAAAAAAGCACACCTTGTTTTACAACACCTAAACCGTTTGTCATGGCTGCAAAGAAAACATTCGTTCTACGTATTGACGAAGAAGTCTACGACTCACTCGAGAAGTGGGCTGCCGACGAGTACCGCAGCGTCAACGGTCAGATGGAGTGGCTTATTGCCGAAGCACTGAAAAAAGCCAAACGCTATCCCAAGAAAAAGAATACAACAACATCAAAGGACAAAGAATAATATGATTCCCGAGGAAACAAACGCTACGGATATGCAGCAGCCCATCCTTCATGTGGAGGGCCTCTGCAAGACATTCAAACTGTCACGTAAGCAGCAAAAAATTGAACAATCACAAAAGCGATACAAGAAAGCCGTTGACGATCTGTCGTTCGATGCCTACAGCGGCGAGATTTTCGGCCTGCTGGGTCCCAACGGGGCTGGCAAGACCACCACGCTGCGTATGTTGGCCACATTGATCAAACCTGACCAAGGTGATGCCTTGATTGACGGTGCCAGCATCGTCAGCCAACCCGAGGAAGTGCGGGGCAAGATAGGGTTCCTCACCAGCGAACTGAAACTGGAGGATTTCTTTACCCCCAACTATCTTTACGACTTCTTCAGTCGCTTGCACGGCGTGGACGAAGTGGTGGCCGAGGACCGCAAACGCCGGCTTTTCGACCGCTTCGGCATCAGCCAGTTTGCCGAAGTGAAGGTGGCCAGTCTCAGCACCGGCATGAAGCAGAAAGCCTCGTTGGTGATTTCACTGGTTCACGACCCCGAAATCATCATCTTCGACGAGCCCACCAACGGGCTCGACGTCATCACCGCCCGAACAGTGACCGACTATCTACAAGAATTGCGTGAACAGGGCAAGACCATCATTCTCTCCACCCATATCTTCAGTCTGGTGGAGCGGCTGTGCGACCGCGTGGTAATCATCATCGACTGACATCTGACCCATTGCGACACGCTCGAAGGCATCTGCCAAGGCTTGCCCCTTGAAGACCGCTTCTTCAACATCTACAAAGAAATCAAAACAGGTGACAATGCCTACATAGAACAGAAAGGAGGCCTGCAATGAAACAACACAGCAATACACTCACCATCATAGGCAAGGAATGCCGCCGCTTCTTCGGCGACCGCTCGTTGGTGTTCACTTCCATCATCATGCCGGGTTTGCTGATATACCTAATATATACATTGATGGGCAACGCCATCAACAAACAAATACAAGTCGACCCCGACAATATCACCGTGGCAAAGATAGAGAACATGCCCCCTTCCATCTATCCCGCCATTCAAGACATTCCGATGCTAATCAACGAAGGAACGTTCGACCACGATGCAATGCTGGAAGAGATTGCCGACAAGGACAACAATCTTATCTATGTGGTCTTTCCCCCAGCCTTCGACAGCCTAACAGCCTGCTATAACGCTGCCTCGGGACAGCCCGCCCCCAACGTGCGTATATATTACAACTCGGCATGTCCCGAAGCCGAGTCGGCCTATAACGCCATCCGTGCCGGTCTGGAGTCTTGGGAGAGCGCAAAAGTGAACCTCTTCGACATCAACGCCCAAGTTGACGGCGAGGAGCCCGAGATGTTCGACCAAATATCCGAAGAGGACTTCTTAGGCAATCTGCTCAGCGGCATCATCCCCATGCTCATCGTGATGCTCCTCTTCTCGGGCTGTATGGCCATCGCTCCCACTTCGATTGCTGGCGAGAAAGAGCGTGGCACCATGGCCACCTTGCTCGTCACCCCCTTGAAACGCCACGAGCTGGCATTAGGCAAGATTGTGGCACTGTCGTGCTTTGCTTTGCTGAGCGGCCTGTCGAGTTTCATCGGCATCATGCTTTCGCTGCCGAAGATGATTCACTCCGACGAACTGTCTCTTCCTTCTAACCTCTACACAACTGGCGACTACTTGTGTCTCTTGTTCGTCATCTTGAGCACCACGCTGGTCTTGGTGTCTGTCATCGCCATCATTTCAGCCTATGCCAAGGATGTGAAGAACGCTGGCACGATGGTGACGCCGCTGATGCTGCTCATCATGTTGGTGGGTTTATCGCCCATGCTGGGTGACGGTGCCCCCGAACAGTTGTGGGCATACCTGATTCCTGTCTACAACAGCGTTCAATACATGTCGTCGGTGTTTAACCATGCCAACATGGCCAACGCCATGATTATCACAGTCGGTTCGAACATTATCTATACTGCACTCGCCATCTTCGGGCTCTCCAAGATGTTCGACAGCGAGAAGGTGATGTTCCGCAGCTAACATATTGACCTATGGAAACCGACAAAACCCTTTTCTACATACTCTTGGCCCTCGCCGCTGCCATAGCGGTGGGGGGCCTTGTTTTGGCCATCATCATGGTGCCCCATCTGCCTGACGAGATAGTTTTCTCCTCCAACGACTCTATGGGACGAAGCCAGATATACATCAACCACGCATTGGGGATTGGTGTGATAGTGTTGTGCTGGTTGGCATCCACCCATCCCAACTGGGGCAGAAAACAGCGCATACGCAAATCGAAAAGACGCACCTATCAAGAATGGATCAAACACGGACGGATGGACAGCGATGGCTATTTCAGTCCGCAAGGTTTCCAAATCTACTGCATCCAAGGTGGACTGGTGGCGTTCTTTATCAATCTGGCAATGACCATCATCACAGTCTTTAGTGTTTTCAACATCATAAAGTGGATGAGCCCCATCCTCATTATCTGCTTTTTGCTGTTGGCCATCTGTCTGGCATTGACCGAGGTGGCCGCAAGACGAAACTAAGCGTATCCATACATCAATTCTGAACAATCATGAGAAGAATATCGACTTTGCTTTTTGCGTTGCTCCTGCTGACCGCAACCGTCAGCTGTAGACACCGCGACGACTACAGCCCCAAGCCCGAGGCATACCTTCGGTTGGACATGCCTCAACAAAGCTACCACAAAGTGGACACCACGGCACTGCCCTTTGTGTTCGAAGCGTCCGACGAGGCCGAAGTGCACATCAAAAAAGACCAACCCCGAGAGAAATACATCGACCTATACTATCCCCGCTACAAAGCCACAGCCTTCCTCACCTACAAGGCTCTCGAGCCAGGCGAATGGCATGCCCAGGTCGACACCTCGTACAAGTTTCTCTCGCAGCATTTCGACTTCTCGTCGGGAGTGGACGAGAAACAATATCTCGACCCGTCGAACCACATCGTGGCCACCACCTACCAACTGAAGGGTAGCAAGGTGGCTTCAACCTATCAGTTCTGGGTGAGCGACACCACGAACCACTTCCTCCGCGGAGCGCTCTTCTTAGACCGCACACCCAACAACGACTCGCTTGCACCGGTGCTCGACTATCTGCAGCACGACCTGCGTCACTTGGTGGAAAGCATTCGCTGGAGGGAATAACCAACAAAAACAAACACAATCATGAGAAAGACACTCTTGCTGACGCTCCTTCTTGCCTCCTTCTCGCTGTTGGACGCCCAACAGTCGCAAGTGCCATGGAGCTGGCAGAACCGCTGGTGGAACACCTTCCTTGAAGAGGCCATGCTACCGCTCTACCTGACATTCCAGCCCAACGTGGACATCGACGAAGGGCAGGCATCGCTCAGCTTGACACCGCTGCTCCTCAGCCCGCTGCAGAGCGACCAGCCCATCGTGCCCACTCAATGGTTCTTCCGCAACGACACCCTACGTTTCGACCAAGGACAGTTGGGACTTCGCATCACGTTGCGGCTCAACGCTGCCGACACGTCGTTTGTGGGCACGTTTCGCCAAGGGATGATGAAAACACAACAGGTGTTTGCCTGTGTCGACTCGCTCTATACCTATCCGCGTCCCCAGACCCCGACCGAGCCGTTCAACTTCACCGAAGAGGAGGTGACCGTCACCCGTCGCGACGCCCAAGGCCGCGAGGTGACCCTCAGCGGCACGCTCACCCTCCCCAAGCCACAATTAGGCGACGACCAATCGAAGAAACGTCGCTATCCTGCCGTGCTGCTTGTGAGCGGAAGTGGACAACAGAACCGTGACGAAGAGCTGTTCAAGCACCGACCCTTCCTGGTCATTGCCGACTATCTGGCAAGCCAAGGCTACGCCGTGCTGCGATACGACGACCGCGGTGTGGGCGGCTCACGAGGCGAGGTCAACGAGGCCACCACTTTTGACTTTGCCGACGACGCCGAAGCCCTCTTCAACCAGTTGCGTCGCCATCCACGCATCGACAAGAGTCGTGTCAGTATTATGGGCCACAGTGAAGGGGGCCTGATTGCCGCCATCGTGGGTAGCCACAACCGCGACGTGCACAGCATCGTAATGCTGGCAGGTCCTGCCTGCACCGGTCGCGAGACGCTGTTGCAACAGAACGAGCTGCTGTTTCTTGCTACCGGTGTCGACAGCAGTCTGGTGGCCATACGACTGAGCACCATGGCCGAAGTCTTCGACTCGGCAGTGACAGTCTCCCCCGACCGTTACCGCGAGGTGTTCAACGACATCATCGACCGCCATACCGCCCACCTTTCCGCCGACGAACGCAAGGCCATCGGTTTCGACCGCGGCACCCGCTTTGCGTTGGCACAGCAGTTGGCCATGCCGTGGATGCACACCTTCCTTGTGACCGACCCAATAGACTACCTCGGCAAGGTACGTTGCCCCATCACCGCTTTCTACAACGAACGCGACCTGCAGGTGTCGGCTGCGCCCAATATGGAGCGACTTCGCCAGATAGCGTCGCGTCCGCGGAAAACCCTCTCAGGACACGATCCGTCGGGACTCGACATCGTGATGTCGCTGGAGTTGAACCATCTGTTCCAACACTGCCAGAAGGGCACCGTCCGCGAGTACTTCGAACTGGAAGAGACCTTTGCCCCGCAGGTGCTCGACATGCTGCCGTGGGCGCTCGACGGCACACCCAACAACAGCCGACATTGAGGAGTGCCGACAGGAAAAATGTTGCAGATTCAAAAAGTTTGTCTATCTTTGCAGTTGCTAAACAATGTTAAATGTATAATAAACAATACAAATATAGATAGATATGTCCAAAACCCTTCTTCTGGGCGACGAAGCAATCGCCCAAGCATTCATTGATGCAGGCGGCAGTGCCATCAACAGTTACCCTGGCACTCCCTCCACCCAGATTACCGAATATGTGATCAAATCGAAAGAGGCCAAGGAAAAAGGCATCGTGGCCAACTGGTGCGCCAACGAGAAGACAGCCCTCGAGGCTTCCATCGGTGTGGCTTACGCTGGCAAGCGTGCCATGACCTGCATGAAGCACGTGGGTCTCAACGTCTGCGGCGACCCCTTCATGAACGCAGCCATCATCGGCACCAAGGGCGTCATCATCGTCGTGGCCGACGACCCCAGCATGTTCTCCTCGCAGGACGAGCAGGACAGCCGCTACT
>CAJOQB010000037.1 GCA_905236405.1 uncultured Bacteroidales bacterium | reverse complement strand
TTCCCCACCCCCATCGTGACACCTACCACCAAGGCCGACGAAGGTCATGACCAAAACATTTCCAAGGAAGAAATCATCAACACCGGTCTTGTCGACCGCGAAGATTACGAACAGCTCGAACGATATGCTCTCGCTCTCTTCCAAAGAGGCACCGAGATTGCTGCCGCACAAGGGCTGATACTTGTCGACACCAAATACGAGTTTGGCAAACGTGACGGGAAAATCTATCTCATCGACGAGATACACACGCCCGACAGCAGCCGTTACTTCTATGCCGACGGATATGAAGAGCGTCAAGCCAAAGGCGAACGCCAACGCCAACTCTCGAAAGAGTTTGTACGCGAATGGTTGATGGCAAATGGTTTCCAAGGATTGGAAGGCCAGCAAGTGCCCGAGATGACCGACGAGATTGTCAACTCCATCACCGACCGTTACATCGAACTGTACGAACATATCTGTGGCGAGAAGTTTGTCAAAGCCAGCGACAGCGACGATGTGGCAGCTCGCATCGAGCGGAACGTCACCGAATGGCTTAACGCCAACATGAAATAACACATACACTACCCCATACCGAGGGGGTGCAAAGGAGCTATGCTTTCTCTGCACCCCCTTTTTTTCATCCATCAAGAGTCTATCAACATGAAACGAATACCACACACCTTCACCATTGTCTTCTTCCTCATCCTCATCGCAGCAGTGCTGACATGGGTTGTCCCCAGCGGAGAGTTTGTGCGAGAGACCATCAACATAGAGAATGCCGACGGAAGCATGTCCACTCGCGAGGTGGTCAAAAACGATTCGTTTCACTATGTCGAGAACGCTCCACAGACATGGCAGGTGTTCTCTGCCTTGTTCAACGGCTTTGTCGACAAAGCGGACATCATCATCTTCATCTTGATGGTGGGAGGAGCCTTTTGGATACTCAACAACAGCCATGCCATCGACGTGGGCGTGATGGCATTCCTGCGTCGGGTGCAACGGCTCAAACGTTATAAACTCTTTCAGAAACTGGGTGTGGAGAACATCATCATTGCCTTGGTGATGACGATGTTCAGCATCTTTGGAGCCGTCTTCGGCATGAGCGAGGAGACCATCGCCTTTGTCGTCATCTTCATTCCATTGGCTATTTCCATGGGGTTCGATTCATTGACAGGACTCTGTATGTGTTACATGGCTGCCCATATCGGATTTGCAGGAGCCATCCTCAACCCCTTCACCATCGGCATAGCCCAAGGCATCGCAGAGCTGCCCATATTCTCCGGACTTGATTATCGACTGGTGTGCTGGTTCATTCTGACCATTATCGGTATTGCTTTTGTGTTGCTCTATGCCAATCGCGTGAAGCGGCATCCCGAGAAGTCGCCCGTATATCAACTCGACGAACATTGGCGCAACCGTGCTGCCGAACAGGAGCAGCATCCTGTGGAATACCACACACCACGTATCGCATGGATTGTTTATATAGTGATATCGGCAGTCTCACTCTTCTTAGCCATCCAACATCCGACCACAAACATCAGCGTTGGCAACGGCACCAGCACCATTGTCCTCTTCCCCATCCTCAGTGCATTGTTTGTCATCAGTGGTTTCTTCGCTTGTCGTAAGAGTGTCCATTTCCTGATTCTCGACATCCTTTTCTTCACCATCTTCTATCTCATTGCCGGCGTGCTTGGCTATGGATGGTATGTGCTCGAGATAGCATCGCTCTTCTTTGCCATGGGATTGCTCAGTGGCATCGCCGACTCGCAGAGTGCCGACAGCATTGCCAAGCTCTTCCTTGCTGGATGCAAAGACATCCTCTCGGCAGCGTTGGTGGTGGGATTAGCCAGCGGCATCATCTTCATTCTTCGTGACGGCATGGTCATCGACACCATACTCTACGGACTCACTCGCTCGTTGGCACAGACAGGCGAAGTGGCCAGCCTTGCCGTCATGTATATCTTCCAGACCCTCCTTAATATCATCATGCCGAGTGGCAGCGCCAAGGCAGCGCTCACCATGCCCATCATGTCGCAGTTCGCCGACCTCATCAACGTGTCGCGACAGACCACCGTGCTGGCCTTCCAGTTTGGCGACGGGTTCACCAACATGCTGACTCCCACCAGCGGAGTCCTCATCGGCTGTTTGGGCATTGCACGTATCCCCTACGGCACATGGCTCAAATGGGTGTGGAAGTTCATCCTCTTCCTCATCATCATAGGCTTTGTCCTGATGCTGCCCACCCTGTTCATCCAGCTGCCAGGCTTCTGATGAGGAGAGCCTCCTTCATTCTTCGTTCTCCAACGCAGCGATTTCCTCTTTGATACGGGCGATCTGCCCTTCGACGAAATCTTCGCTGTATTTGGCGTCGCAGAATCCGTTGCCGCGAGCCACATACTCGTCGTTCTCCAAATCGGAGTCCAAATCGAGATAGTTGTCTAACAAACTGCGGAGTTCTTTCAGCCGTCTCTCCTTCTGTTCCTTGTCCATATCATTCTATTGGGAAAAAAAACGTGGCCCCGTCGATAGAGGCCACGCTTTCATTGGGTTGATACACTTGGTTATTCGGTGGTCAGCTTGGTGTAACGCTCGTTGACAGCCTGGAAGCCTTCGGCGTTGCCGATACGGCTGTAGACCGTGCGGAGAGCATAGAGACAGCTGATCAGGTTGCCTTCGTTGAGTTTCTTGCCCTTCTCGTCGAGGCCGTCAATGTAGTCGATAGCAGCCTGGAAGTATTTGGAGGAGTTGGAGAAGCACTCATTCGACTCGGCACGCAGCTTGTCATAGAGACCCGTCTCGTCGTTGGGGTCGACATCGTTGGCAGCGTTCAGCTTGTCGACGGCACGGTTGTAGTAGAGCGAACCCATACCATAGTTGACAGCGTATTGCTTGGGGTCGATGGCCAATGCCTGATTGTAGCTCTCGACAGCCTTGTCGAACTGACCGGCATTGTCATACAGACCAGCCACAGCGCACAGCAGCGAAGCCTTTGCCTGAGGATTGGTGTCCTGCTTGGAGATAGCCGAGGTGAGGCATTCCATTGCCTTTTCCATGTTACCGTTCAAGAGATAAGCCTGGGCCATCAGTTGGTCAGCCTCGATGTTGTTGGGGAAGTTCTTGCGGAAGGTGTTGGCAATCTTCACAGCGTTGACGGTGTCTTTGTCGTTCTTGTAGAGAGCGAAGAGCGTCTTGTAGACCTCGTCGTTGTCGTATTTCGACTGCACCAAAGGATTGTAGTATTTCTTCACGGCAGCGTTGTCCTTGGCACCCGAGGCGGCAGCACCGGCCAGATAGTAGGTCACTTGGGTGTTCTGTTTGTTACCCTGACCCATGTTGAAGATAGAGATGGCGGTGTCGCACAGAGACATGCAACGCTCGAACTGGTTACGCTTGTAGACGGCATAGGCCGAATCGTAGTACACATTGCCAATATAGGCAAAGAAAGGAGAAATCTTCTCGGTGTATTCACCGTCCTTGTCGAACTGTTTCCAGTTCATCACAGACTGATAGGCCGTGCGATACCAATCGGGGCACAGCGAAGCGAGTTCCTTGCCTTGTTTGGTCTTGTTCTGGATCTCGCCACCAATCTTGCAGTAGATAAGCGTGGAGTAGAACCAAGTCTGGGGTTCTGCCTTGGTTTGCTCATGTACAGCAGCCTGATCGATGTAGCCTTTGGCCTTCTTGAGGTAACCACGGTTTTGAGCCTCGTACGCACTGCTGAGGTTGAGCGACTGGGCTCCTGCGGTAAGACACATGGCGATAAAAGCCATGACAACGGTCAATTTTTTCATGATACTTTGAATGTTATTTGTTTTGTTACTTTTTTTTGTTTCTGGCTCAATTAACGGCCTGTTTTAACATTTTGTATTGGCAGCCGTTTGTTTCTTGCCTTTTTAAATATTTTTAGTAATTGGTATTATTCCTCGTTGATAGGCGACGACTCGGTGTTGTCCATGTTTTCCGTGCCTTCAGGGTTGACGGGTTGGTCGGTGTTTTCTGGTGTCTCAACGTTGTCCGACTCTTCCACGACAGCCTCTTCAGGTTCGGCATCCACCTTGGTGATGGAGGCGATGGTGTCTTTGCCACGCAGGTTGATGAGCTTGACGCCTTGGGTGTTGCGACCCATGACACGCAGGTCGGCGACACTCATGCGGATGGTAACACCCGAACGGTTGATAATCATCAGGTCGTTGGCGTCGGTGACGTTGGTGACAGCCACTAACTTGCCGGTCTTCTCGGTAATCTGCAACGTCTTCACACCCTTGCCGCCACGGTGAGTGGTACGGTACTCTTCCAAGTCGGAGCGTTTGCCGTAGCCGTTTTCCGAGACCACCATGATGGTGTCCTCGGCGTTGTCGACCGCCAGCATGCTGACCACATAGTCGTCCTCCCCTTCGAGGGTGACACCCTTGACACCGCTGGCGTTGCGGCCCATGGGACGGAACTCCTCTTCGGGGCAACGCACCACCTTGCCGCCCTTCTTGGCAATCACCAACTGAGACTGGCCGTCGGTCAGACGGGCCTCGAGCAGTTCGTCGTCCTCGCGGACGTTGATGGCAATGATGCCGTTGGTGCGGGGACGCGAGTAGGCTTCCAGCTGCGTCTTCTTGATGATACCGTTCTTGGTGCAGAGCACGATATAGTGGTTGTTGATATAGTCCTCGTCCTTGAGCGAGGTGACGTTGACATAAGCCTTCACCTTGTCGTCGGGCTCGATGTTTATCAAGTTGAGGATAGCACGGCCCTTGGTGTTCTTCTCCCCTTCCGGGATGTCGAAGGCACGAATCCAGTAGCATCGTCCCTTCTCGGTGAATAGGAGGATGTAGTTGTGGTTGGTGGCCATGAAGATATGCTCCACAAAGTCCTCGCTACGCACGGCGCTGCCTTTCGAGCCCACGCCGCCGCGAGTCTGGGCGCGGTACTCGCTCAGCAACGTGCGTTTGATATATCCCATGTGGCTGATGGTAATCACAACCTTCGAGTTGGGAATCATGTCCTCGATGCTGAAGTTGCCGCCCTGGTAGTTGATTAGCGTGCGACGCTCGTCGCCGTATTTGTCGCGAACCTCGGCCAACTCCTCCTTAATGACCTGCATCAGCACGTCGTGGTTGCCCAGTATCTCCTTGCAACGCTCGATGAAAGCGATTTTCTCGTCGTATTCGTCTTGCAGCTTCTGACGTTCCAAACCGGTGAGCTGACGCAGACGCATCTCGACGATGGCGCGCGACTGCAGGTCGCTGAAGCCCCAGCGATCCATCAGCCCCTGACGAGCCTCGTCGACGCTGGCCGAGCTCCTTATCAGCTGGATAATCTCGTCGATGATGTCGAGCGCCTTGAGCAAGCCCTGCAGGATATGCGCCCTGCGTTCGGCCTCCTCCATCTCGAAACGAGTGCGACGGGTGACCACATCCTCGCGGTGCTCGACAAAGTTGGATATCAGTTGCTTCAGGTTGAGCAGCATCGGTCGGCCCTTGACCAAAGCGATATTGTTGACAGCGAAGCTCGACTGCAGCTCCGACATCTGGAACAGCTTGTTCAAGATGACGTTGGGCACCACGTCGTGACGAAGGTAGTAGACCACACGGATGCCGTCCTTGTCGCTCTCGTCGCGGATGTCGGTGATACCCTCAATCTTCTTGTCCGTCACCAACTGGGCCTGTTTCTTTATCATCTCGGCCTTGTTGATGTTGTAGGGTATCGAGTGGGCCACAATCATGTTGCGGCCTTTGGCGTCGGTCTCGATGCTGGTGTCGGCACGGAGGATGATGGAGCCGCGGCCCGTCATATAGGCGTCACGCACACCGTTGTAGCCGTAGATGATGCCGCCCAACGGGAAATCGGGAGCCTTGATGTACTGCATCAGCTCCTCGATGGTGATGTCGGTGTTGTCGATATAGGCGATACAGCCGTCCATCACCTCGCGCAGGTTGTGGGTGGGCATGTTGGTGGCCATACCGACAGCGATGCCGTTCGAGCCGTTGATGAGCAGGTTGGGAATCTTGGCAGGAAGCACCGAAGGCTCCTCGCCCTCGTTGTCGTAGGTAGGCACCATGTCGACAGTGTTCTTGTCGATGTCGGCCATCATCTCG
>CAJOQB010000036.1 GCA_905236405.1 uncultured Bacteroidales bacterium | reverse complement strand
GTGACCCACTGCCCCGCCACAGAAGGAGAGCCGACGCTGCACGACGAACTGCTACAGGTCTTCGACCTGATCATCCGCGACGACGAGGGGATGGACATCCAATCGTTCCTAAGCGAGACCCTACGCTATATCAACATGATGAAAAACAACAATAACAACAACATATAATCAATCATTCATATGACAAAGAAACCCATATTCAACGGTACCGGCGTGGCATTAGTCACCCCCTTCCGCAAACAGGATGCTGTCGACTTCAGCAAACTGGAACTCATGATAAACAACATCATCGACAACGGCATCAACTTCATTGTGGCACTTGGCACCACCAGCGAGGCAGCCACGATGACCGACACCGAGAAATCGGCTGTGCTGGACTTCATCGTCGAGACGACAGCCGGCAGAGTGCCCATCATGTTGGGTCTGGGCGGCAACAACACCAATGCCATTGCTTCCATCATCAACCAAGTGAGTTTCGAGGGCATCGACGGCATCCTGTCGGTGGCTCCCTACTATAACAAACCGCAACAACGCGGATTGGTGCAGCATTTCCGCTACATCGCCGAGGTATCGCCCGTGCCTGTGATTCTCTACAATGTTCCAGGCCGCACTTCGGTCAACCTCACTGCCGAGACGACCCTCCAACTGGCAGAGGAGCCTAACATCATCGGCATCAAGGAGGCTTCGGGCAACATGTCGCAAATCATGGAAATCCTGCGTTGCAAACCCGAGGGCTTCCAAGTGCTGTCGGGCGACGACGCTCTGACGCTGCCTATGATAGCCATGGGTGCCACCGGTGTCATCTCAGTGATGGCCAACGCACTGCCCAAAGAGATGAGCGAGATGGTGAGCATGGCACTGAAAGGCAACATGAAGAAAGCGTTGCCCCTCCACTACCGGATGCTACCCCTGATGAACGCCATCTTCGAAGAGGGCAACCCCGCCGGTGTGAAGGCATTGCTCGAGATTCAAGGGATGCTGACCAACAGCCTGCGACTGCCGTTGACCAAGGTAACCAAACCGATGTACAACAAACTCGCCACCCTCTACCAAGAGTTTATGCAGGGACAGGAACAACAGTAATGAACTTACAAGCAATACAAAACATCGTAGCCGAACCGATGAAGGCTTTTGACGACGGTTACCGCCGTCAGATGCAGAGTTCGGTGACGATTATCAACGACATCGGCGAATACCTCTCGCAACGCAAGGGGAAGATGCTGCGTCCGCTGTTGACACTCCTCGCGGCGGGTGTCGCCAACGACACTGTCGCCGACAACAAGGTGCAGATGGCTATCGCTATGGAACTGCTGCACAACAGCACGCTGATTCACGACGACGTTGTCGACGAGTCGGACCGTCGTCGCGGCATGGAGACCATCTGCCACCGATGGAGCAACCAGATTGCGGTGCTCTGCGGTGACTACTACCTGGCCAAAGTGATGCACCTGCTCTGCCTCCACGCCTCGTATGAAGAACGCGACATCATCAGCCGTACCGCCATCGAGATGAGCGAAGGGGAACTGCTGCAACAACAGTCGAGCCGCGACACCAACATGAGCGAAACACAATACTTGGAGACCATCTACAAGAAGACGGCATCGCTGATGGCCTCGTGCTGTGAGGTGGGAGCCTGGAACGACCGAGACGCTTCGATGTCCAAGCGGCTCCGTGAGTTCGGTCGGCTCTTTGGACTGGCTTTCCAGATGCGGGACGATATGCTTGACTACTGTCCCGAAGCCCAGACAGGGAAACCCTGCGGCAACGACATCAAGGAACGCAAAATGACGCTGCCGTTGATATACTACTACCACAACGCCTCCAACGAAGAGCAACAACAACTGTTGCGACTGCTGCAACAAGGAAACATCACCGACGAGGAGGCTGCCCAAATGGTGTCCAATGTACACGACAGCGACGCCATCCAACTGACACAGAAGAAAATCAGCGAAACTACCGAACAGGCTCGTCAACTGTTAGAGATCCTACCCCACTCGCCCTATCGCGACGGATTGATGCAGCTCACCGATTTTCTTCTCCAATAGTTGCAAGAAAAGTCTCCTTAGCGGGACTAAATAATCAATCAACATAGAATACAAAACATCAAATCAATCTACACAATGAAGAAATTTCTGTTAACACTGGCTGCGCTGCTCCTCACTTGCGGTGCTTTTGCCCAAAAGGTGGTTCCCGACAACGTGACCATCAAAACGCTCGATGGTCGTTCGGTTCAGACCTCGGTCATCCAAAACGACGGCAAACCCATCATCATCAGCTTCTGGGCCACTTGGTGCAAACCCTGCAACAAAGAACTCGACGCCATCAAAGAGGTGTATGAGGAATGGCAAGAAGAGACCGGTGTGAAACTGGTGGCCATCAGCATCGACGACGCTCGCTCGTCGTCGCGTGTGAAACCTTGGGTCAATGGCCGCGGCTGGGACTACGAGGTATACTTGGATGCCAACCAAGACTTCAAACGGGCCATGAATGTGGGCGATGTCCCCCATGTGTTCCTCATCAACGGCAAAGGCGAAGTGGTGTATGAGCACACTTCGTATGTCGACGGAAGCGAAGAGGCGCTCTTCGAGCTGGTGAAGAAAGTGGCCAAAGGCGAATCGCTGGAATAAACTAATCCCATCGCATCATGAAGAGACAACACATTATCATCATCCTGCTGATGGGGATAGGGCTTTCGGCCCAAGCCCAAGGGTTGGGAGGACAAGTGACGGGCAATATACAGCTTGACGGACAGATTTCGCGTGAAGACGCTGTCATCGGCGCCAGCGACGTGCCGGAATGGCTGCTAATGAACGCCCGTGCCGATATTCTCTATACCAACGGCAACTTCAGCGCAGGATTGCGTTTCGAGGCATACCAAAACCCCATGCTGGGATTCAACGCCCTCTACAAAGGACAAGGCATCGCCAACTACTTTGTGAAATACGGCGGCGAGAAAATCACCATCACGGCAGGCAACTACTACGAACAGTTTGGCAACGGCATGATACTGCGAGCCTACGAAGACCGCTATCTGGGTCTTGACAACTCGCTGATGGGATTGAACATCCAATACCGTCCCTTCGACGGTGTCACCCTCAAGGCTCTGGCCGGTAAGCAGCGATTCTATTGGAACTACGGCGAAGGGCTGGTTCGTGGCGTGGATGCCGAGGTGAGCCTCAACAGCATCGTCAAACCGTGGGCAGAAGCAAGCACTCGTGTCACATTGGGTGCCGGTTTTGTCAGCAAATACGAGGCTGACGAGGTCATCGCATCGTCGGTAACCGGTTACAAACTCGACCTGCCCCTCAACGTGGGTGCCAGCAGTTTCCGCCTCGACCTGACTCGCGGCGGCTGGGACCTCAAGGCGGAATATGCCATGAAGGGCCAAGACCCCAACGCCATGAATGACTTTATCTACCGCGAGGGTTCGGCTCTTTTTGTGAGCGGCACCTACTCGCAGAAGGGCTTCAGCGCCAACGTACAGGCCAAGCGTGTGGAGAACATGGGCTTCAAATCGGTGCGTTCGCAGAGTGGCGAGATGCTTTACATCAACTATATTCCCTCCATCACCAAGACGCAGACCTACGCTTTCCTGACCATGTACCCCTATGCCACCCAAAACACTGGCGAGATGGGTCTGCAGGGCGACATCATGTACAAGATAAAGAAAGAAACGCTGTTGGGCGGCAAATACGGTACCGACATACACCTCAACGCCAGTCTTATCACGGGACTCGATACCACCTATGTGGGTGGTCGTGGCACCGAGGGCTACACTTCAACCTACTTCGGCATGGGCGACACCTATTATGCCGATGCCAGCGTCGAGGTAGCCAAGAAACTCTCATCGAAATCGAAACTGGTGTGCACCTACGGCTACCAGATATTCAACCCCATCGTGGAAGGTCATGCCGGAGAGTTGCACCACAACCACATCGTGGTTGCCGACTACACCTATAAGATTAATCGCAAGAACGTGCTCCGCTTCGAAGCCGAATGGATGGGCAGCGACTCACACTACGACGCCGAGGTGGACGACAAACGGGCCGGCGACTGGATTATGGGATTGGTGGAATACAACTTTGCCAGCAATTTCTTCCTCTCGCTCAGCGACCAGTACGCCTACAACGACGGTGTGGGCAACTACTACAACATCTCGTTCGGCTATACCCACAACGCCACCCGCCTGCAACTGGGCTATGGCAAACAACGCGAGGGTCTGCTCTGCATCGGCGGCGTGTGCCGTCAGGTGCCTGCATCGAATGGTCTCACCTTTACCCTTACCACCAGTTTCTAATCAATAAACAAGAGATTCGATATGAAAAGAAATATCATACTCAGCGCCATCGCTTCACTGTTGCTCTTGGCTGCCTGCGACAAGATAGAACCCAACGAGGAGGGTCGTTATGACATCTTCTCGGGTGCTGCTGGCACTTGGTACGACGGTACCGCTGTAGCCGACCACACACAACGGGCTTTCTTGGAGAAATACACCGGCGTCCGCTGCGTCAACTGCCCCACCGCTGACGATGCCATCAGCCAAGCCATGGGTGTCTATGGCGAACAATTGGTGGTGGTAGCCATCCATGATTCTTCGACATTCTGCAAACCCTACACCGGCAACATCGATATGCGTACCGATGATGGTGACGCTTGGAGCACTTTCTTCGGTGTCAAAGCCACGGGGTCTTATCCCAACGCGATGGTGAACCGCACCTCGACAGGCAATGCCTTCGACCTGTTCACTCCCACCAGCGGCATCGAGGGACGTGTGGACAACGCACTGGCAGAGTCACCCCGCATCGCCATTGACGTGAAAAGCCAGCTGTCGGGCCGCGAAGCAGCGATCGACGTCAGTCTCGAATTCCTGCAAAAGGTCAGCCAGCAACTGACGTTGACCCTCCTCGTTATCGAGGACGGGTTGGTGGCCGCCCAGATGCTGCCCGATGGCTCAAAAGAGGAAAACTATACCCACAACCATATCCTCCGCGATGTCATCACCGACCCGTTAGGAGCCGCTGTCGATGCCGACGGACACCAAGGCACCAAGCGTCATGCGGTGTTCACCTATACACTTTCCGAGGAATGGAATGCCGACAAATGCCACGTCATCGCCTTTGTGAGCGACGCTGCCACCCATGCCGTTATCAACGTTGACGAATGTGCCCTGAATGAATAAGAAGATTTTGGGGTTGGCTATCCCCAATATCATCACAAATATCACTGTGCCGTTGCTCGGCATGGTGGATATGGCCATCGTGGGACATCTCAGTTCGACCCATATCGGAGCCATCACCATCGGTACCAGCATCTTTAATTTGATATACTGGAACTTCGGCTTCCTGCGAATGGGCACCAGTGGGTTCACCGCCCAAGCATACGGAGCACGCAACTTCGACGAGGCGGTGAAGATATTCGTCCGCGCTTTCGGCTTGGCTTTGTTTATCGCCGCCGCGTTGATTATTCTCCAATACCCTATCAGTCTACTGGCCAGACTCATCTTCAACGGTAGCAAAGAGGTGATAGATTTGGCTCTCACCTACTTCTTTGTCCGCATCTGGGCAGCACCAGCCACGTTGGGGCTCTATTCCATCAAGGGATGGTTCATCGGGATGCAGAACTCAAAACTGCCGATGTGGATTGCCATCTTTATCAACGTGGTCAACATCATCTGCAGCCTGCTCTTCGTGCTGGTGTTCCACTGGGACATTGCCGGCGTTGCATTGGGGACTGTGATTGCACAATACAGTGGACTGTTAGTAGGATTGTTCTTTGCACGAAAATACTACGGTCGCATGATTCGTCGCCATATCCGTATCCGCGAGAGCCTGAAGTGGAAAGAGATGAAAGCGTTCTTTAAAGTGAACAGCGACATTTTCCTCCGCACAGTATGTCTGGCTGCAGTGTTCACCTTTGTCACTTCGGCCTCAGGCAAAATCAGCGACGAGGTACTGGCCATCGACGCATTGCTGCTGCAATTCTTCACGCTGTTTAGTTACATCATGGATGGCTTTGCCTATGCTGGCGAGTCACTCGTGGGTCGGTTCATTGGAGCCCGCGACCCCAAGCAACTACGGAGCTCGGTACGATGGCTGTTGGTATGGGGCATGGGACTCACGTTGATTTTCACAGTGGTATACGCAATCTTTGGCGAAGGAATCCTTCATATCTTCAGCGACGATGAAGCCATCATCGCAGGTACCATGCACTACCGCTTCTGGATCCTTGCCATCCCCATCTGCGGATTCAGTGCCTTCCTCTTCGACGGCATCTTTATCGGAGCAACAGCCTCACGCACCATGCGTAACGCCATGTTCATCGCCTCTGCTGCTTTCTTCATTACTTATTACTTAGGACAATACATTTTTAGCGACGGCGGAACGCTGCCGTTAACCGAGTTTATTGCCAACAATATCCTTTGGACTGCCTTCCTCCTTTACCTCACTCTCCGAGGTGTTTTACTTGCCTTTCGTCTAAAGCCCGACGTCTACGTTTCCGCCCGCTGATAGAGAAGGAGCAATAAGACAACAACACCCGTTTTCCATCCAACTTGCTTGGTTTGGCACAAAGAATCCAATCCAAACAAGTTGGATTTATCATTCACCCACAGAAAAAAGCACAACAGACCTCAATATAACCAAACTAATGATTATCAATAATATTCACAATAATAACAGACAGAGAGCAAAGAATAGCAGAAACTTTTTTGGTCAAAACACACCTTATATCAAAAGAATAATGTACTTTTGCAGCCGCTTTTGAAGCAATCCAACTGAATTGGATTAAGAAACAAAT
>CAJOQB010000035.1 GCA_905236405.1 uncultured Bacteroidales bacterium | reverse complement strand
CGTCGAGCGTCGTCACACCCGTGCCATCAGGGTCAAGCCAGTCGCTCAAGCGGTTGGTCTGTGCGCCGCCACCGGTCCACGACGAGAAGAAGCGGCCATACAAGTCATACAAATTATCGGTGTTGTTGTTGATATACCTGCAGGCACTGCGACCAGCATACAACTGACCGATGACAAGGCCGTCGGCATTGAACAAACCCGAGCCCGACGAACCCTCTTCGGTGACCCCCTTGTTGTCAGCGCCTGCATACCAAGTTGCCCTGTAATACTTGGAGTAAGAGCCCGACATGCGACTGACCGATTGCGGGAAACTTATCTTTTTGATGTCGCCGCCAGGGTGATGGATGCCGGCGGCACCGCTGACGTTGCTGACATTGTTGCGGTCCCATCCTGCATAGTAGGCACGGTAGCCCACGGGGATGTTGCGACCCATACGCAGCAGACAGAAGTCGGAGCCGTTATTGCCATCCCATTTGGCAAGAATTTCATAACCCGTGATGGAACGGCTGGTGGGACCGTCACTACCATTGCAGCTGGATGCCTGATAGCCGAAGTAGAAAGTCATGGAACGAAGTCCGCCATATTGATCGAGATCCTGGCAATGGTGTGCCGTAAGGACATAGGGAGCGCGGTCGCGACGGGTGTTGTTGATCACCGTACCGGTACACATAAAGGCGTACATGTTGGTGTTGAGCTGGATGGCCACCGTTGCACGGATCTGCTTCCGCCAATTGTCGCCCTCGGGGCAGACAACATTGATATGACAGTTGCCTTCTGCATCGCCCAAAGCACCTTTGACAGCATCCTCGTCGGTCACAGGTTCAAAGATAGGCTTGTATCCATGCACCACGCTGCTCAGCACCAAACGACCCTGACCAATCACCTCCTTAGGTTCGCGGTATTCGATATAGACGGTCGAGCCAGGGATGGCCTGGGTGTTGAAGTTGCCTTCGGGCAGACGGTCCGAAGCCACGAAACGGCCCAACACAAAACCGCCGGTGGCATCGTAGAGATAGAGTTCAGCACCTTCAGGAATGTCATATGTCGAGAAGTCGAGCGACACAAAGGTGGCACCAGGCGAAGTGACAGCCATACGCCACACACGGCTGCCGTCGGCCTCCGTAAGTGTAGTGCCGTGGGTGGTGTTGGCAATATCGGTATGCTGCACCACACCCACACGCATCGGAGTGCCCTTTCCACCACCCTGTGCATCTTGTTGCAGATAGCGTTCGTTGTCAATTGTGGCCAAGACCTCAGTCTTGACATTCGACTTGGACATATTATAGCGGGGACTGCCCCCGTGGCTCACTTGAGCATAGGCAAAACTTCCAGCCATCAGCATCATTGCCGAACAAAAGGCCGCTTTAAAAAAGTTTCTTTTCATCAATTAATATATTAATATTATTATTATCAATTTATTTTACGACATTTTTTCGTCGACTTCAAAATGCAAATCTACACTTTTTTTCTTGTAACCCACCATTCAACACCAACATTTTTTTCTTTTTGGCAATATGCAACGGCACTATGTGTCATTCCATCAATATCAACAGACAATTTTTTTCTGCCCTTGTCGTTATCTACAAAAAATCACACGAACAAAAACAGACAACCCATGGCAACCATCTATGATTTCAAAGCCCTCGCCAGCAACGGCAAGGAGATTGACTTTGCCGACTTCAAAGGCAAAGTGCTGCTCATCATCAACACCGCCAGCAAATGCGGTTTCACCCCTCAGTTCGACGGCCTCGAGGCGCTCAACGAGAAATACCGCGACCGCGGTCTCGTCTGCATCGGCTTCCCCTGCAACCAGTTCAAGGAGCAAGACCCTGGCACCGACGGCGAAATCGAGGAGTTCTGCCGCCTGAACTACGGCGTGACGTTCCAAATCATGAAGAAAATCGACGTCAACGGTCCCGAAGCACACCCCATCTTCGAGTATCTCAAGAGCATGGCTCCCACCGAGGAATACCACGGCTTGAAGGCCAAAGGTGCCGCCGCCCTCTTCAAGACCATCAGCAAGAGCGTTGAGAAAGAGAGCGACATCAAATGGAACTTCACCAAGTTCCTCATCTCCAAAGACGGCTCCGTTGTCAAACGCTACGCCCCCACCACCGAGCCGAAAGACTTCGAGAAGGATATCGAGGCGATGCTGTAAGGCAAAACGATGAAGTCCTCCACTGCAAAAATATAATTTTTCTGGAATTAACTCCAAAAATATTATAATTTTTTTGGAATTGATTCCAAAAATATAAGCTTTTTCAGATTAAGACAGACAAAAATATTTTGTTTCTGTCTCGCCAGCATTGCCTCTGATATATTATCGGAACAGGGGTGCACATTTTCTTTCGGCACATGACGTTTATTGCGACAAAACGACTGGATAATGAAATTCACCGACGTACTCAAACTGCTGCCATCCCTCCTTGTCACCGCCGGCATCGTCGTCTTCTGGTACGACGATTTCGTCGCGACGATGGTGGCGGCCATCTTCTTCTGGCTCGTCATCCCCGTGGCGCTTGCCGCCATTGTCCTCTTCTTCCTCTCCCTGAAGAGGAAAGACACCGGCCAGAAAGTCATCGTTTGGTATGGCCTCTTCAACCTGCTGCTGTTGGTGGCGTATATAGTCTTTGGAGTGCCGAGGCAGCGATGCGACCCCGAAACGATGGCACGGCACTACGAGCAGCATTCCACCGAGTTGGACGAGCTGTGCCGCTATGCCGTCGACGCCCTCGACGACAGCTGCGGAGTCACCCTCGAATTGACACACGGACAAATTTCGATGTTCCATATCGAAAAAGCCGGTCAACACAGAAAAACATGGAGCGAGGAGTCCGTCGCCAAGCAGGACTCGCTGATGCAGGCGGTGGGACTCACACCCGACGAGATGAAAGGCATCCGCCAACGGCTGAGAAAGACCGGGTGCATCGGCATCGAGGCATCGAAAGCCAATCCCCACACGGTGGCCGTCTGGTTCCGCCGCGTCGGCATGGGCCGATACGACTTCCTGATAAACGACACCCTCCTCACCGACGAGGAGCGGAAGGAGGCGATGGACGACCTGAGTCTGATACCCTACAACGAGCGAGTCGTCTTCCGCTATGGCGGCGGCGCCGTCGGCCCCCAGGTCTTCAGCCAGACGGAGCGTGACGAATACCTCGACAGGCACCACCCTTGGTAGCCCGTGAAATTTATTTTTGCCAATCCCCTCGAAGTTCCTATCTTTGCACCTTTGACGAATCTGTTCATACAGATTCCATCCTTCTGTTTGACAAACAAATAAAACATCATCATAACAATGGCTAACAACGAAGACGCATTCAAAAAAGTGGTTTCCCACGCCAAAGAGTACGGGTTCATCTTCCCATCGAGCGAAATCTACGACGGTCTCGGCGCCGTCTACGACTACGGCCAGCTGGGCACCGAACTGAAGAACAACATCAAGAGCTACTGGTGGAAGTCGATGGTGCAGTATCACGAGAACATCGTGGGCATCGACTCGGCCATCTTCATGCACCCCAAGATATGGAAAGCATCGGGACATGTCGACGCCTTCAACGACCCCCTCATCGACAACAAAGACTCCAAGAAACGCTACCGTGCCGACGTCCTCATCGAGGATCATATCGCCAAGATTGAGGAGAAAATCGAGAAAGAGGTCGAGAAAGCCCGCAAACGCTTCGGCGACGCCTTCGACCGCGACCAGTTTGTCCACACCAACGCCCGCGTGCTGGAGCATCAAGCCAAAATCGACGACATCACCCGTCGCTACAGCCAGTGCATGAACGACAACGACTTGGCCGGCCTGCGACAGCTCATCCTCGACCTCGAGATCGTGTGTCCCATCTCCGGCACCCGCAACTGGACCGAGGTACGCCAGTTCAACCTCATGTTCGCCACCCAGATGGGCTCCGTCAGCGAAGGCAGCGACACCATCTACCTCCGTCCCGAGACAGCCCAAGGCATCTTTGTCAACTTCCTCAACGTACAGAAGAGCGGCCGCATGAAGATCCCCTTCGGCATCGCACAGATTGGCAAAGCCTTCCGCAACGAGATTGTCGCACGCCAGTTCATCTTCCGCATGAGAGAGTTCGAGCAGATGGAGATGCAGTTCTTTGTCCGCCCTGGTGAGGAGCTGAAATGGTTCGAGTACTGGAAAGCCGAACGCCTCAAATGGCATCTGGCACTGGGCATCCCCGCCGAAAACTACCGTTACCACGACCACGAGAAACTGGCACACTACGCCAACGCCGCCACCGACATCGAGTTCCGTTTCCCCTTCGGGTTCAAAGAGTTGGAAGGCATCCACAGCCGCACCGACTTCGACCTGAGCCGCCACAGCGAGTTCTCGGGCAAGAAACTGCAATACTTCGACAGCGAGCTGGGCGAGAACTACACCCCTTACGTCATCGAGACCTCCATCGGCGTCGACCGCACCTTCCTCGCCGTCTTCAGCCATGCTCTGAAAGACGAGACCCTCGAGGACGGCACCACCCGCACCCTCCTCTCGCTGCCTCCCGTGCTGGCACCCTACAAAGCCGCCATCCTGCCGCTGGTCAAGAAAGACGGACTCCCCGAGAAAGCCCGGGCCATCTTCGACAGTCTCAAGCACGACTTCATGCTGCAATACGACGAGAAAGACGCCATCGGACGTCGCTACCGTCGTCAGGATGCCATCGGCACCCCCTTCTGCATCACCGTCGATAATGACACCCTTGACAACGACACCGTCACCGTCCGCGAGCGCGACACCATGCAGCAGGAGCGTGTCGCCATCGACCAGTTGGACAGCTACCTGCACCGTCGCATCAAGCCCATCACCATCGACTGACGACACCGCAGACATACCTCCACAGACCTCGGAAGCATCCTCTTTCGAGGTCTGTTTCATTATGTTACAGAAGAACACAGCAACAATCAAGAGCAAAACAGTTTTCATTTTTTTGTATTTTCGGTTTGTTTTTATATATAATTATACCTTTTATGTTCTCTTGGGTTAGGTTAGGTTAGGGTTATTATATAGTAACATGAAAAAAAAAAAATAATTAATTAAT
>CAJOQB010000034.1 GCA_905236405.1 uncultured Bacteroidales bacterium | reverse complement strand
CGACTGCAATCATTCGTCATTGATATTAGGATCCGGAACAAACACCTACAATGGTTTGTTTACTTTTCGATGGAGATTAAATAACCATGCCAACTGTCTACACAGTACCACATTTACAAACAATAATCCACAGTGGACTACAACTTCGTTTAATCATCCAGTGTCAAGACGCATCTCTTATCCAGCAAATGATCCCTATGCACAAAGCTGGAACTACACCAACTTTTACATTAAATGTAACTAATACATAGGTTCTATGAAAAAAATATCCACAATATTGTTGTTTGTTATATCTATATTGTCTCTTTCGGCCCAAAACGTTATCGACACCATCTGCGACACCGCTCGCTACTACTATTACTACCAATGGCAAGGTTACGACAATGACCCCGTCTGCGACAGTTGTGTAACCTCGGAGGGTTTGCCCTTTCCATATATGGAAAGTCGAGAGTACTATACTGTAGGTGGGGTTCCATTTGGACAAGCGGGAAGGGATTATCATCCTTATTTTCCTCCAATTTATTATCGAGGAGAAGACAGTACATACCAATCACATTCTGACCTGCTATGCAATGGACAACCAGGCACAGCCGAGTATGCCACCCGTTTCTACACCAGTCGTCCTTTACAAGTGATCGGACTTGCCGTAGGTATGATATATCCTTTCTGTCGTGAGGAGGATACCGGGGTGGAGAGCCGACAGGAACTGCGATTGTGGATACCGCAGGGTGATTCCCTGTTTGCTCTCGATTCTGTAACGGTTACTTATCGCAATTTGGCTCACCGGCACCGTGTACTGAATACATCTTGCCCTAATGCATATGGTTCCCAATATTTTCAAGGCCATCCATCAGATGAGACATTAGAAAGGAATCCACATCATCCAGGAGAAGGATATCGTTATGCATATATGTATGACGGATTCTTTGATAAGCCCATCTCTGTCATGGACACATTCTATATCGGCATGAAGGGTCGTGTGGACATGAGCAATTTAGGGTTCGATAATACTTGCCCCAATAGATATTTTGCATCGATAAATAAAATGGGGTCTCCTGAATCCGTGAGCGAGCCGCATTTAATACGTTCGTGTCATTATGATATTCACCGTGTGTGGCGAGAATGTTGCACAGGCCCTTGGCGTGATCAGACAGACCATTGGATGACATATGGAACAGATGGCAGTTATACAGTTGAAATGGGCGCCAGCCAGTTTCTCTTCCCCATCATCATCCCCGAGCCTTTCCATTGTCCCGAGGTGCAGAACATCCGCGTGACGAGCCAGACGGCCACCACCACCATCGTGGAATGGAGTGCCCACGACCAACACGCCTTCTACGAGTATGTCTACGGCGTGGAGGGCAGCGACCCCGACACCCTGCCGGTGCTCTACGTCACCGACACCCTGACGGGACTCTTCCACCTCGACTCCAATGTCCGCTACCAGTGTTGGGTGCGTGCCGTCTGCGAGGTGGACAGCACCTACCGCTCGGCCTGGAGCAACCCCATCACGGTATGGATGGGCTACTTCGACACCACGCAACACAACGACGACACCACAGGCATCCTGTTGGCTTCGGAGTACGACACCCGCATCGTCCTCAGCCCCAACCCCGCCACCACTCGGTTGGACATTGCCTCGGAAGTCACGATGCAGTATGTGGAGATTTACAACCTTCACGGCAAGACTTTCTATGAGCAGTCGCTCCCCACCACCCACCTCACCGTCAACCTCGACGGCTGGCCCGCCGGCGGCTACATGGTACGCATACAGACCTCGGACGGCACGGTGATGAAGAAACTCATCGTGAAACGGTAAATTTTTGATTTGAGTTTACAATAGAAAGCTGCACAAAAGTGGGCTCGAACTCTTCGGAAAACAATTTGAAAGGCTTCGTTAGAAAGTACTGTCGACGGGCGGTGGCGGCAATTCGTCGTCTGATGGGGCGGCTGACTGGGCTTGCATCTCGTCGAACAGGGTGTTGGATGTGGTGGCTCCTGCACCGTCGTCGCTGCCGACATGCGAGGGAAGGAGGGCGTGGGTGACGCCCAAGGCCAAAGCCAGACAGGCGGCCACAGAAGAACTGATGTAGAGGGCTCGCCGTCGCTTGGCAGCCTTATAGGGGGGCAGCAACGCTTTGTTGGCAATGGCGCCCATCACGCGGTCGGTGATGTCGGTCGTGGAGGAGGGTCGCATCTCCTGAATGGTCTGCTTGATGTCTTTCATCAAAGGGTCGTTTTCTTTCTCCATGTCATTTGTCTCCTTTTACGTTAGTGGGGTCCAACATTTTTCTTAGGTTCTGCTTTGCTCGGAAGATGAGCGTCTCCACTTTGGAGAGTGTGCATCCCATCGTTTCGGCAATCTCGTTGTAGGAGAGCTCGTCGTAGGTGTAGAGCACCAAGGCTGTCCGTTGTTCGGGTTTCAGTCGTCCGATGGCTTTGCGTAGCCGTGCTTTCTGCTCTTCGCGTATCATGCGCTGCTCTTGGTTGGGCTCGTCGGAGGCGCCGTCGTACAGCGTTTCGTCGTAGGAGACGGTGCGGGCCGCTTTGCCGTACATCTTGCTGACCACGTTGACGGTGATACGGTAGATGAAGGTGTTCAGCCTTGACTGGAACCGGAAGCGGGGCAGGGAGAGATAGAGGCTGACAAAGACTTGCTGGGCGGCTTCGTCGATGTCTATCCTGTTGCCCACCATGCGATAGGTGAGGTCTTTGACTTGCTCTTGATACTCTTTTACGATGATCGCGAACTTGTCTTTCTCGCCATCGAGTATGGCTTTGACCAGATCCTGCTCTTCTTCTTTTGTCATAGTTTGGTACTGCTTGGAGGCGTTTTATTGCACTTGGATGGAAAAAAAAGAAAGCATCGTGCTGTCCCGAGGCGGTTCAGGCACGATGCTCTGGATTATTGATTCAATGGGTTGACACTGGGATTAGTTGTTGCGGCGGAAGACGTAGGTGATGGTGCCCACCTGCTGTTCGGCTGCATTGGGGTCGGCGTTGAACTTGGCTTTGCGTGCAGCGGCTTCGGCTTGGCGGAGCATGGCGCCGTCGGTGATGGTGGAGCCTTTCTGCGGGGCTTCGACTTTGGTGACGTTGCCGTTGCGGTCGACCCAAATCTTGACGATGATCTTGCCCTCTTTCTGCTTGTCATAGCTGGGTGTGGGCAGGGCGGAGGCTTTGCGTCCGTTCAACGAATAGCCCGAGCCGCCGTGGCCGGGTTGGCCGTCGTAGCGGTTGCTGTTGGGGTCGCCACCCTCTTTGCCTTGGTTGCCGGTGCCTTGTGTGACGCCTTGACTCCCACCGGTGGTGTTGTTGCGTCTGCCGGGGAAGAGGGCGTTCTGGTTGGTCTGTGGTTGGGGCTGCTGCTCCTGTGTCTGTGAGGGTGTAGTGTTGCGACTGTTGTTGGCAGCGGTGTTGTTGGGCGAGGTCTTCATGCCGACCGACGGGGCTTTCTGTGTGCTGATGTGCTCGCCGTCGGAGCGGGCAGGCGGCGTGGGTCGCATATTCTCGCTGTTGTCGGGGTTGTCGACATCGCCGAGGCCGTAGTCGGAGTTGCCCAGGTTGACTTCGACGCCTTCTTCAGGTATGGGCGGGTCAGGGGGATAGAGGGCCACGAAGGCGCATATCGTCACCACAAGGCCCATGAAGAGCAGGGTGCAAAGTGCGGAGATGAGG
>CAJOQB010000033.1 GCA_905236405.1 uncultured Bacteroidales bacterium | reverse complement strand
GCGGCATCGTGCAGACATTCTGCGAACTACGAAAAGCAACCCCCGACTACAACGGTCAACTGAAAGGCGTTGACGACAGCGATGTGACCAGCAAGATGATTGGCGACGCCGCTAACGCTGGTGACCCTGTGGCCTTGAAGACCTATGAGGAGACAGGCCATTGGTTGGGTATCGCCATGGCGAACTCGGTGACCTTCTCGGCTCCCGAGGCCATCTTCCTGATGGGAGGCCCCGCCAAGGTGGGCGAGCCCTTGCTGCGTCCGCTGCGTGAGTCGTTCAAAGAACACCTGCTGAACATCTACGAGGGCAGTTGCGACATCCGTGTGTCGAACCTTGCCGCAAACGAAGTGGCTATCCTTGGTGCTGCCGCACTCCTGAAAATGAAATAACACCCTAACGGATATGAAACGAACGTTCCTGCCCCTATTGCTCGCAGCGTTGTTGATGGCAAGCTGCAACCACAGTATCACCTCCTATGTCAACCCCATGGTGGGTACCGACGGACACGGACACACCTATCCTGGTGCCATTGTGCCCTTCGGCATGATACAGCCAGGACCCGACACACGGTTGAACGGATGGGACGGCTGCAGCGGCTACCACTACAGCGACGACACCTTGTACGGTTTCAGCCACACCCACCTGAGCGGCACAGGCTGCGAGGACTACGGCGATGTGTTGCTGATGCCCTTCACCGACGCTGTCCAATTAGACAGGAACGACTACCGTACTGCCTTCTCCCATCGACGCGAGGAGGCGAAAGCCGGTTATTACAGTGTCATTCTCGACGACAATCGCGTGCTGGTGGAGCTGACGGCAACGGAACGCACGGCCTTGCACCGCTACACCTATCCCTACAGCGGTGTGAAAGGGTTTATCATCGACCTGACCCACCGCGACAAGACCCTCTCGTCGGGCATCCGACTAAACGAGGACGGGACGCTGAGCGGCTGGCGATTCTCTTCGGCATGGAACCCTGAACAAAAACTATTCTTCGCCATCCAACTCGGTGACGAGGTAGACCATGTGGTGTTCTATCAAGACGACAAACCAGTGGACGCTTCGTCCATCGAGGGAGAGAACTGCAAGGCAGCGGTATTCTTCAAGGAGGAGTGCAAAGAAGCCGAACTGCAAGTGGCCATCAGCGATGTCGACGAGCAAGGAGCCCTGAAAAACCTTGCAACGAGCAAAGACCTTTCTTTCATGGAGGCTCGAAAACAAGCCGATGCCCTGTGGGAAAAGGAGCTGGGCAAGATAGAAGTGCAAGGCAAGGACAACAAAGCCAAGAAAAACTTCTACACGGCTCTATACCATTGCATGACATCGCCCTACCTGTACAGCGATGTCGACGGTCGCTACCGTGCCATGAACGACAGCATACTGACCACCGACGGAAAACACAATGTTTACACCGTGTTCTCGCTGTGGGACACCTATCGAGCCCTTCACCCGTTGCTGACGCTCATCGACCGCAACCGCACCGAAGATTTCATCTACACCTTTGCCCAGCACTATGCCACGGGAGGCGAGCTGACCATGTGGGAACTGGCAGCACACGAGACACACTGCATGATAGGCTATCACGCATGTCCCGTCATACTGGAAGCTCAGCAAGCAGGCATCCTCGACAATTTCGACTGGTCGTTTAAACGGCAACTGCTCGATGCAATGATCGCCACATCAAACCGTACCGAAGCACATCAATCCTATGGAACGACAGGCTATCTGAGTAGTGAGGTGGACAACGAGTCGGTGTCGAAGACACTGGAATATTCATATGACGACTGGTGCATCGCACGCTATGCCGCTTGGCTGTTGCAACAGAACCAACAGCCCGTGACAGACAGCAGTGTGGACAACACCCTGAATAATACCGACCAACTGTCCCAATGCGTCGAGACCTATACCAGCCGCTCGCAGTCGTGGCGGAACATCATGGACGAGAACGGCTTTATGCACCAACGTCGCAACGGCGGTTTCATGACCCCCTTCTCCCCCACCGAGGTGAACAATCACTTCACCGAAGCCAACTCGTGGCAGTATTCCACCTATGTGGTCCATGACCTGAAGAACTATTTCGAGCTGCTGGGAGGCAAAGAAAAAGCCGAAGCATTCCTTGACTCGCTTTTCCACACCCAAGCCGAACTGGAAGGTCGCGACCAAGCCGACATCACCGGCCTGATAGGCCAATATGCCCACGGCAACGAGCCTTCGCATCATGCCGCCTATCTCTATGCCTATCTTGGCAAGCAAGACAAGACTGCCGAACTGGTTCGAAAGATTTGCGACGAGCTCTACCAGCCCACCCCCGACGGACTGTGCGGCAACGAGGATTGCGGACAGATGAGTGCTTGGTATGTGATGAGTGCCATGGGCTTCTATCCCGTTTGTCCGGGCAGCGGTGTCTACGTGATTGGCAGCCCTATCTTCGACAACGTAACCATCCATCTCGAGAACGGCAAAACCATCCGCATCGACTGCAAACACCAATCATCCCGCAACTGCTACGTACAGTCGTATTCGGAAGACGATGTGCCCAACACATCGCCATTCGTCGAATACAGGACGCTGGCAGACGGTGCCCACATCCAGTTCACCATGGGCAGCAAGCCCATCGGGGCACTCTATGAGATTGACGACAATTCGTCGGAAGAAGAGGAATTGCCTATGGTGACGATGCCCTACTTCTCCCGTTGGGAACAACGTTTTGACGGTTCAGTACAAATTGGAATCAAGAGTCTCTGTTCCGACAGCATCTTCTACCGCATTGACAACGGAGAGTGGACAATATACACCCACCCCCTCACCATTGAATCAGACGCCACCCTGATGGCTTATGCCGTCAAAGGCAATGCCCGAAGCAACACCACCGTGCAACATCTGACCCGTTATGTAGCCGACAAGAAACTCAGCTACCTCACCCAACCTGCCGCCCAATATCGCGACAGCGGCGAGGAGGGGCTGATAGACCGATTGACGGGCGAAGAGAACTATCGTATCGGGGGGTGGCAAGGATGGCAGAGCGATATGAAGGTGGTGATAGACCTATTGGAGGAACGTCCTTTCAGTGGCGTGATCCTCTCGCTGCTGAGCGACTGCCGCGCGTGGATATTCCTCCCCTCGGCCATCACAGTGGAAGTGAGCGACGACGGGACCAACTATAAACCCTATGGAACCAATAAGACTGTGGCTTCACAAATCTACGACGACGCCTGTGCACAAGACCAGCATTACGACTGGAACTACAAACTCGACGCCAAAGTGATTGATGCCGATGTATGGGGTCCCGATATCTGGACCCGATATGTCCGCATCACAGCCTCCAACTACGGCAAAATGCCCCAATGGCATATCAGTGCCGGTGAACAAGCATGGCTCTTCTGTAGCGAAATCAAATTCATTCCACTCTATCCTGTAAACACTGATTAAAAAACGACATAAAATGAAAAAAATAATCACTGCTGCCGTGCTGCTTTGCAGCCTTTGTGTTTTGGCATCCTGCAACACCAAAACGTGTGTATGCTATGAAGTGGTCGGACAACAAATGACCATGCAAGACACCTATACCGACATCAACAACGCTTGTTCCTCGCTCAGTACCGAACGCCGTATCTGCGTCGAAGAGAGCGAGCGCGTGAATCCTGAGGATGTGGCATGGAAGTGAACAGCCATCACCACGTAACGTCATGAAAGCATCCACAAGACTCACTATCTTCGCGTTCCTGCTGCTCTCCATTGGGCCACTGCAAGCCTGTTTCCGTACGCATTCACCCCAACAGCAGCCGTCGCAACCCGCAGACACCTCCTGCATCGAGACAGTCGCCGTCCAAGTCAATCCCGACTCGTTGGCATTGGTGACAGGGCCTTGGATTGTCGACACCCTCGACAACGGGTTGATACTGCATCGTGTCCATTTCACTAACGGTGAGATTTTTCAATCCAACCAGTTCATCAGTTATGTCGAGATGCCGCCCGACGCACCTTGTCAGTTAGCTTTCACCTATCGACCCAGCCGTACCCGCACCAGCACACAGGCTCGCGAAGCCAACGCATTGGCAGCCGTCAACGGTTCGTTCTTCGATATGTCGAAACACCATCCTATCTGCTACCTTCGTATCGATGGGAAAGCGTTGGGAGAGAACACCGCTGGTGTCGACCCCGTCAACCGCAAATACTACCAGTATGGTTCGATGAAGCTTGTCGACGGACGACCCCTGTTCTTCATTCCCGACAGCAATCGCCACTCGGAAGACACCGTTGCGGGTAGCAATATCATGACCGCTGGTCCTATGCTGATATTCAAAGGACAGAACATGCCGATGCGTGACGATCGAACCTTTGTCACCGACCGACACAACCGAACAGCCATTGCCACCCTTCCTGACGGCACAGTGATTTTGCTGGTGGTCGACGGTCGTATGAAAGAATCGGCAGGCATGAGCCTCACCGAGTTGACATGGACGTTGCGATGGTTGGGCTGCACCGATGCCCTCAACCTTGACGGTGGCGGCTCCACCACACTGTATCTGAAAGGATGGCCCAACAACGGGCTGGTGAACCATCCCACCGACAACGGAAAATACGACTTTGCTGGCGAACGAGGTGTCTCCAACTGCGTCATCATCCAGAAACGGTAGTCCTCACCCAGAACACACCTGTGCCATGTCTCGTTTTTTAGTTTATCGTGCTTCTGCTGGTAGCGGAAAAACCTACAATCTGGTTCTTCAATACCTCTCCATCGCCCTTGACGGCAGCAATGATGCCGAAATCAAAGACCGGTTCCGCCATATTCTTGCCATCACCTTCACCAACAAAGCCACCAACGAGATGAAGGAGCGAATACTTAGCGAGCTGAGATATTGCATCGACTGGGTGCCAGGCATGAAGAAGAAGATGTTGGAAGACTTGCAACGCAATCTCTTTCGCCCAAAGATGAAGCAGGATAATCCTGCAGCCATAGCATACGACGCCCAACAAAGACCGCTCGCACCTGTCGAACTGGTTCAACATCGAGCCAACGTGTTGCAGACCGCCATCCTTCACGACTATGGCAACCTCAGCGTTTGCACCATCGACAGTTTCATGCACCGTGTGGTTCGCACCTTTGCCCACGACCTCCATCTCCCTCTTGCCTTTGCACCGCAAATCGATACCGACGACCTCACACAACACGCTGTCGACGAACTGATGCATAACGTCGGCAACCCCAAGATGGACCAATTGGACCGCATTCTGCTCCGCTTTGCCAACAGCCAGATGGAAGGCGGCGGCAGCTATTTCTCCATCGAGAGAAACATTGCCAACCTGGCAAGCGAACTATTTCAAGAAGATGTTCCTCAACAGTTGCAACTCCTCAAACAGTTCGACTTGCAGGATTTCATCAACATCAACGACCAACTGAATAACGATAATCGACAATCCGAAGAGCTTATCAGCCGCTATGCAAAAGAGGCTTGCGACCTCATCCTGCGGGAAGTGTCCGACACAAGCAATCTCTTCCAAGGGTCAAAGAATTGCTACTATCGTTTCAAGAAGATAGCCGAGGGAGAATACAAACTGGACAAGGATAATTTTTCCAAAACATTCATCAAAATGGTCAATGGAGACATGCCCTTGAGCAGGCAAGTGGAGGTGTCCAGTGCAACCCAACAGCGAGTCAGCGACCTTTTCAACCTAATCATGCAAGAGGCGTCGCTCCGTCGCAGCAGAGCATTACTGCAACAAAACCTCTTCGAGATGTCGTTGCTCAACCAGTTGCAACAATACGTCGATGGGTGGTGCCACGACAACGAGATACTGCCAATGTGCGACATCACACGATTGGTTTTTGACCAGGTATGCGGCGAGGAGGCACCCTTCCTGTTCGAACGACTTGGCAGCCACTACCATCACATCATGATTGACGAATTCCAGGACACCTCCACCATGCAGTGGGGGTCACTGGCTCCGTTGGTATGCGAGACTCTCTCCTATGGCAGTGACCAGCAGGTAGGTTCGCTTATCGTAGGCGATGGCAAACAGGCCATCTATCGTTTCCGCCAAGGGGAAGTACAACAGTTTGTCGACCTTGCACGAATAGGCGAGGAGACCCACCAAGAGTCTGCACCCACAGTACCTGCCCACTGTGAGAAGTTGCTGGAACGTACCGGCAATTCTCGTGTCGCCCACACCATAGACCTCAGCGACAATTACCGCAGTTGTCAGCAGATTGTTCGCTTCAACAACCAGTTCTTCCGTTGGCTTGTCGACACCCATTTCCCAGACAAAAGTGAGCCCAATACAGTATCGTCCACCTCTACACCCTCACTCTACGCCCATCTTGAACAGCGTCCCAAACGCGAAGGCGGATTTGTACACGCATTTTTCAGCAACCATAACGAGTGTCTGCAACGACAAGTGTTCCTTGCCATTCAAGAAGCCATCGACAAAGGCCATTACACCTACCAAGACATCACCATCCTTTCGAGAAAAAACAAGTACTTGGCCAACCTTGTCGCCTATCTCGACACCCAGACCCTTCACGGTGAGATAATACCCATCGAGTCGCCAGACTCGTTGCTGCTTTCCGAGAGCGTGGTGATACAACTGATGGTCTCATTGCTCAAACACATCGTCAATCCCGACAACAAGAGCGTCTCCCTCGAAGTGCTGCAACATCTCTTTCAGCTTGGTTTTATCGACGAAATCCCCTACACTCGACTCCTCGACCACGAACACTCCCATCAGCTTGAGGACATTCTTGGCGACAAAGGGTTTCTTATTCCCCTTGACCATTTGCGTTCGCTCCCGTTGCTCGACTGTTGCGAACAACTGCTTCGCATCTTCAGCCCCGAAGAGTCACCGTTGAAACTTTGCGACATGCAACGTGCCTATCTCGCCACATTCTTGGATGCCGTTCATCGCTATGGCAAAACCCACCGTCAAGACCTCCGCGAGTTTGTACAATGGGCAGACCAACACATGGGGAAACTGTCGGTCAAAGGAGCCTCCAGCAATGCCATAAGGCTGATGTCCATCCACAAAGCCAAAGGGTTGGAGTCACCCGTTGTGATTTATTACGACCCCACGGCCAAACCGCCCAGAAGCAATAACATCTGGGTCTCCATCGACCCGCAGCAACAAACGCTCAGCAGAGGACTCCCCGTGGGATATGTAACGTCTGGCAACAGCCAAGAAGAGTCCCTTTTCACCCCCGAACAACAACGCGAGCAACAAGCCTCACAAATGGACGAACTGAACAGCCTCTATGTCGCCTTCACCCGTCCTCGCAACAATCTCTACATCTGTTCTCGCTACGTCAAGCCCAAAGAAGGTTCGGGCAATCTTCAGACCTACCTCTTTGACTTCTTCTCCTCCAAGTCTGCCACAGCCGACTCCGACAGAGACAATCAGCAGAATCTCTATACCGACCCCGTTGTTGTCGAAGCACACAAGGTGGAGCCCACGCTCGAAGAAGAGCAAAGTGCCTGTTTCTCCATTGGCAATTTGTTCCCCTTTGACCCTGACGATACAAACAAGAACAAACCCTCAGCTCAGACACACATCCTTCACCGTCTCACCTATCCCGATTGGCAACGGCGCATCAAGATTGCCAACCATAGCAAGGAGACCCTAACATCACTGGCTATGGGTTTCTCCGCAACGCCGCTCACGCCTACCGACATGGGCAATCTCGTCCATCGCATCCTATCGCTATTCGAGAACAGCGACGACTGGAAGAGTTTCCAACAGGCTCCTTTACTCGACGGGCAACCTGTCGACGCGTTGGCTTTGGAGCAGGTGGCACATGTCATGCAGTCGCCCCAATGTAGCCGTTTCTTCAACCCCCAATACCGTTGTATTCGCGAGCATCCCATGATGACTTACGATACCGACAGCAATAAGTTCATAGAGCAACGAGCCGACCGTATCGTCCTTACACCCACCTCCACTTGGGTGGTCGATTTCAAGACCGGACAGATCCATTCCGACGCCCATGTCCGTCAGGTACGACAATATATGGAGACCCTCCAACATATGGGCTATCCCGATGTGCAGGGATACCTGCTCTACCTCCGTCCCGAACAAGAGCCCGAAATCGCCAATGTTTCGTTGCCAACCGACTAATTAAAAAAAAGTTGTACTTTTGCTGTGACGCAATGCCCCCCGACAGGGGCACTGCATTATATCGTTTTAACTGGAAATCAAACAGAAACATACCATGTTGGAGTTAAGTGAACAAGAACAAATTCGGCGAAACTCGCTGAACGAACTAAAGAAATTGGGCATCAACCCCTATCCCGCCAACCTTTACGAGGTCAATGCCAAAAGCAGCGACATC
>CAJOQB010000032.1 GCA_905236405.1 uncultured Bacteroidales bacterium | reverse complement strand
TGCTAATGCTGCTCACCACCTTGCCGCCGTGTTGCTCGATATGTGCCTTGATTTCGTCGCGGCTGAAACGGGAGAAGACACCGCTCACCACAAAGGACAACCCTTCGAGTTGACTGCCCGACCGTTCTTCGACCACAGCCATCTGCAACCCTGCCTGACGCAGACGACGGATGATGTTCCAATGCCGTTCATCCTTGAAATAGTCGTAGACCACTTGTGCCGTCTTCTCGCCCACATCCTCCACCTCGGCCAGCTGTTCGACGCTTGCCGCTGCCAAGGCATCGATGTTCTTGAAATGGCGAGCCAGCTTTTTGGCTCCCACTTCGCCCACAAAACGGATGCCCAAAGCAAAGAGCACTCGCTCGAAGGGGACACTCAACGAAGCCTCGAGGGCTGCGATGATGTTGTCGGCTCCCCGCTCTTGGATGGTGGAGCGTCGTCCGTTGACATCGGCCTCGGTCTCAAGGCCCACCAGCCGTTCGATGGTCAGGTCGTAGAGGTCGGCCACATCAGTCACCAACCCTTTGTTGTATAACAACAACAGTCGTTCCGACCCCAAACTGTCGATGGCCATCGCCTTGCGAGAGACAAAATGTTCGAGCCTGCCCACAATCTGTGGCGGACAGCCGTCACCATTGGGACAGTAGCGTCCCGCCTCGCCCTCCATCTGCACCAAAGGTGTGCCGCATTCGGGACAGACATCGGCATACTGCACCCGTGGGGCGTCAGGCTTGCGATAGGCCATGTCGACCCCCACCACCTTGGGGATAATCTCGCCCCCCTTCTCAACCAGAAGATGGTCGCCCTCATGGATGTCCATCTTCTCGATGAAGTCGGCGTTGACCAACGTGGCTCTTCGCACGGTGGTGCCACCCAGCCATACTGGTTCCATATTGGCCACAGGGGTGACGATGCCGGTGCGTCCCACCTGATAGGTGATGTCGAGCAGCGGAGTGCTGACCTGTTGTGCCTTGAATTTGTAGGCAATGGCCCATCGGGGCGACTTGGCTGTAAGCCCCAACTGATCCCAAAGGGCGGTTTGGTTGACCTTGATGACGATACCGTCGATGGCAAAAGGAAGATTCCAACGTGCCTCGTCCCAATAGTCGATAAAAGCACGGATGTCTTCGATACCCTGGCACTCCTGGATATAAGGCTGTACATGAAAACCCATCTGTCGTGCCCAGTCGAGACGACCGCTATGAGTGTCGCACTGGGGATAGCGAGCCGCCTCTTCGGCTGGCATCATCATGAAATACATACAGAACATCAGCCGCCGCTTGGCACACTCACGGGAGTCCTGCAACTTGAGCGACCCCGAAGCGGCATTGCGAGGATTGGCAAAAGGCTCGTCGCCGTCGGACTCACGCTGACGGTTGAAGGCTTCGAAGGCTTCGAAGGGGAAGACCACCTCGCCTCGAGCCTCGAAATCGTCGGGATAAGTGCCGTCAAGCCGCAGGGGAACGGTGGCGATGGTACGGGCATTGGAGGTGATGTCGTCGCCCACGGCACCGTTGCCGCGAGTGACGGCCTGCACCAATTCGCCGTGTTTGTAGGTCAAGCCGATGGCCACACCGTCGTATTTGAGTTCACAGGTATAGGTGAAGGGGACGTCGCCCAACAGCTTGCGGGTTCGCGACTCGAAGTCGACAATCTCCTCAATGCTGTAGGTATTGCCCAACGAGAGCATGGGGAACCGATGGGTCACCTGTCGGAAAGTCTTGTTGACCTCGCCGCCCACCCGTTGGGTAGGCGAGTTGGGAGAAGCCAACTCGGGGTACTGTTTCTCCAAATCGATGAGTTCACGCAACAACTTGTCAAACTCGTAATCGCTGACAAGCGACGTGTCGTTCATATAGTATTCGCGATTGTATCGATCGATAAGCCGACTCAGCTCGTCGATGCGACGACGAATGGGTTCTATATCCTGTTGGCTAAAGAGATCCATGTTCAAATCATCATTAATGGTTGATTGTCCACTCCCCTTCGAAGTTGCAGGCCACAGGACCTGTGAGCTGCACCTGGCGATAGTCTGTGCCTGTGGATTGGAAGGTAACCTTGAAGTCGCCGCCACGGGTGACCAACCGTTGGTTGCCGCTGACGATGGCACAAGCGGTAACGCCTGTGCCGCAAGCCCATGTCTCGTCTTCGACACCACGCTCGTAGGTGCGTACCATCAAGCGACCGTCGGGAAGGTCTTCGACAAAATTGACATTGGTGCCTTCGGGGAACTCATCGGTCAGATGGCGTAACCGCCGCCCTTCGGTCACCACATCGTAGTGTTCCAAGTCGACCACCCGCTGTACATAATGGGGGCTGCCCGTGTCGAGAAACCATCCATCCAGACAGCGACGGATATCGCTGACGGCAACATCACGCATCGCCAGCCGTACAATGCCGACCCGTTGCTCGTCGTCCCACATCAGCAGCTCGCCCTCGTGAGGGCCATCGTATCCCACAAAGCGGTAGGCACTCCCCTGCTGCGGCTCGATGCCCAACAGATGGGCAAAAGCGGTGATGCAGCGTCCGCCGTTGCCGCACATCGACCCTAACCGTCCGTCACTGTTGTAGTAACGCATCTCGAAATCATAGCCATCGGCATTCCCCAACGTCATCAGACCGTCTGCTCCCACACCAAAACGTCGGTGACAGATATGGGCTATCTGTTCGGTGGTCAGCTGCGGGTTGTGTGAACGGATGTCGAGCAGGACAAAGTCGTTGCCAGCCCCGTCGAATTTATAAAAGTGGAGTGTGTTCATGATGGTTCTGTCAGTTTCTTATGGTTGGGGTCGCCATGCAGTCCCGAATCACCAATGGGTTCCGACTCATCGTCAGGCGTACCTATGGTATATTTCTTGGTGGCCAACACCAATATGGAACAAACAATGATGGAGAAAAAGATGACTGCATAGACGACATGCTTAATCATGGTGGCACAGGGCACAAGGGTGTAACCCACCGAACGGTTGAGCTCCTCGGGGATGGAAGCCAAGACTGCCGACGCCAACCCTTTGGGTATCATCATCGACACAACCATACGGTCAACCTTGGTGTTGGGTCGTCCCACTACAGCCAGCAAAAGGAAGCGCATCACATAGAGCGCCACGGTGATAATCAGTCCGTACATCAACGCCTCGCGGTTGGTGAAGGGGATGCAGATGCCGATATAGACAAAGAAGTAGGTCTTGAAAATGAACAGCATCTCCTTGTAGAAACTCTTCTCCTCGGGTTTGAGGCTATGAAGCGGATTGGTCTTGAAGCCCAACGGAACCAAGTCGAAGACAAAGTTCGTGTTGCCCAACACAATACCGAAAGCCAACGAGGCAATGGCACCACTGAAGCCCAGAGCCTCGGACAGGCCATAGACAACGAACAGGAACGCTGCTGTGAGGAACATCGGATGGGGAAGGCGACGCACTCGCTCGAGCAACAACGACCACACAATACCGCCCAAGCCTCCAAGCAACAACGCCATCAGCACCGTGGCAAGTACTTTGAATGCCATTCGTCCCACACTGAACCGTCCCATCTCGAAGCCTTGCAGTATGGAGAGCGACACCACAATGGCCAACACAGCCGATAACGCCGACTCGAGGGTAAGCACCGTACGGGTGTATTCGCTGACCCTCATCTGACGAATGAGGGGAATGACGATGGCCGCTGCCGTACCGCCCAACATGGTTCCCAACATGGCCGACACACTCCACTCGAAGCCCATCTGGTGTGCGATGATGGCCACCACGACAGCAGACAGCACGAAAGAGAGGAGCGTCACCTGCACAAAGCCTCGCCACGTCTTGCGGATGGAGGTGATACTCATGTCAACACCGCTGTCGAACAGCACGAACAACAGCGTTAACGAGGCAAACACACCTGCCACGCCACCCAGCATGTCAGCAGTCACCCAATGGAACACAGGACCAATCAAGATACCAATCATCATCAGGAGCAACACATCGGGTATTCTCAACTTGCTAAACCAGTAGGCAAACAAGTGAGCAAAAAAGATGAGGGCTCCTAATATAATCAATGTCATTCCCATATGGCGAGGGTATCTATTTGGCAATTATCAGAAATCAATATCAGAGAATACTTTTCGGAACACGCCCAGTTGTGGATTCTGCTGCAGCATCTCCTCATACTTTTCACTGGGAGTGTAGGCGTGCTTTTTGACTTTTGCCATCAGCACATTGACTTCACTGTTGAGATGAGCATGACCCGAATGCTTGCGGATGTAACTCAACAGGTCGGTCTTGACGGCGTTGTAGTCACGTTCAAAGAAAACGTTGTGGGTGACAATCTTGAAACTGTTCTGGTCTACCAAAGCCAACTCACAGTCCTCAGCCACTTTGCTGAAGGTCTCGTTGTCGAGGGCAGCCAAGGCTTCAGACCAAAGCGCTTTCAGCCGTTCGTCGTCGAGTTCCACAAAGGTGACTTCTGACTCGACAGGTTGGGTCTCCACAGGTTGCGAGATAGAGGCGGTAGCCATCATCTTGGGCATATGAACGACCGATGCTGTTGGCGTTGACGCAGGCTGCTCCGTTGGCTGAGACTGTTGCTCGACAGCGGGAGCAGGGGGCACAGAGGTCTCTTCCCGAGGCGATGTGGCGGTCGGGGTGGCAGGCTGTGGTACAGAAGCAGGTGGGGTTCTATGTTCCGCTTGTGGCGATCTAGCTATGCCTAACGGGCGCCCGGCTCTCTGGCACGGGCAAAGGCGGCTGCCCTTGATTGGAGGCAAGGGCGGCCAGTTTGGTGAGACAAACCTCGACAAAGAGGCGTTTGTTTCCTGCGTCACGGAATCGATATTCATAGTCGGACACGATGTCGAGATAACGCAGCAGGTTGCTCAGACCAACATTCGTGGCCTGTTCGCCAAAGCGGAGACGGGTGTCATCACTCACCTCGAGCAACTTGTGAGTGATGGGGTCGATACTGACCATCAGGTTACGGATGTGCGATGCCAATCCTGTAAGGAAGGGCTGTCCATCGAAACCTTTGTCAATGATTTCTTGGTAAAGCAACAGCGAATGGGAGATGTCACCGTGCGAAAAACAGTCGACAAAACGGAAGAAATACTCATGATCGAGCATGTTCAGGTTTTCTATCACCGACTGATAGGTCAAATGGCCTTGGGTGAAGCTGACCAGTTGGTCAAAGATGGAGAGGGCATCGCGAAGACCTCCCTCGGCTTTCTGTGCTATGACATGCAGTGCGTTGACCTCATACTCCACCCCCTCGTTCTTGGATACATACTCCAAATGATGAACGATATCCTCGGCACTGATGCGTTTGAAGTCGAACACCTGGCATCGTGAGACGATGGTGGGGATAATCTTGTGTTTCTCTGTGGTGGCAAGGATAAACTTCACATAGCGAGGTGGCTCTTCCAACGTTTTGAGCAACGCATTGAACGCAGCGGTGGAGAGCATATGGACCTCGTCGATGATGTAGACCTTGTACTGTCCCATCTGGGGAGGGATGTAGACCTGCTGCACCAACTCACGGATGCCATCGACCGAGTTGTTGGAGGCAGCGTCAAGTTCGAAGATGTTCATTGAACTACCTGCGTTGAACGATTCACACGACTCGCAATGGTCGCATGCCTCGGTCTCCTCGGTCAGGTGGCTACAGTTGATGGTCTTGGCCAAGATGCGGGCACATGTGGTCTTGCCTACACCACGGGGACCACAAAAAAGAAAAGCCTGCGCCAGTTTGCCTGTGCGAATAGCATTCTTGAGTGTGGTGGTGATATGTTGTTGTCCCACGACACTTTCAAAGGTCTGGGGTCTATACTTTCGTGCTGATACTATGAAGTTTTCCATCGTTCAATGCTTCCAAATGAGTTTTCAAAAGTACATTTTTTTTTCAAATAATCAATGTATTCCTATAATTTTATTCCTCTCCAGCAGCACTATCTTATGGTTTTCAATTATTTTCACAAAACAATAATAACCAATCTATCCGTTGATAAGTTTGGAGGTTTTCAGTTTGTTCAGAAAACTGATGTTCTCATCCACCAAAGAGGTAATCATGGAATCGAAACCGACCCCTTTCTGGTCAAGGAAACGCACCGTTACCGGCTGGACATAGAGCCAAGGGATGGAAGAGAGCAAGAAATCCATGGCATCTGACGAAAGTCGAGCAGCATCTTTCTCCGTGGTGAGTAGTATCTTCTTTGAGCCTGGCAGCGACTGGTACTTGTCGACGACTGCCTTCAAGTCACGCGATGTAAAGGAATGATGGTCGCCAAAAGCCATATGGGTGACATTGCAATGACTCTTCACATGACGCAACAGTGGTGCAGGATGGGCTATGCCCGTCAACAGCAGCACATGGTCTACTGCGTCAAGCGGATTGTCCTCGCCATCAACACGACCATCGACGGTCAGCCGATAAGGAGTGCCATAATCTAAACAAGAGAAGAAAAGATGTTGGTATGGTTTCAGGTCCAATTCTCTGACGAGATTCTGTTTCTCCACAGGGGGCAATGTCTCAGGGCACTTAGTCACCACAACGATGTTGGCCCGTTGCTTGGCACTGCGGAACTCCCGCAGATTGCCAAAAGGAAGGATGTGGTCGCGAGTGAAAGGGTGCTGATACTCGGTAAGCAAGATGTTGACAGTGGGTTTGACATAGCGATGCTGGTAGACATCATCAAGCACTACCAGTTCGGGGGCATCGGTCATGGCCATCAACTGATGGATGCCCTCAACACGCCGCTCACACACCGCGGTGACAACATCAGGAAACTTGCGGGAGACCATGGCCACCTCGTCGCCCAATCGTTGTGGACTGCCACTGCCATCATCCAGCACAAAGCCTTTGGTCTTGCGTCCATATCCGCGACTCAACATAGCGGTACGATGTCTCGACGAGAGCAACGACAACAGATATTCCACCATGGGTGTCTTGCCCGAACCACCTACATTCATATTCCCCACCCCGATAGTCATCACCCGAGGAGCTTCTTGTCGTTTGATACCCACCTCAAACATCAAATTGCGGACAAAGACACCGACAGCATACCATCCTGTCAATGGCAGCAACAGCCAAGTCCATATTCTCTTTTGTCTGTCCATCATAACGATAGTTTTGAAAGTGCAAAAATACACATTTCTATCGTTATGTCATAAAAAAATACAAAATAATTTGGCGATAACGTTTTTTTGTGTACCTTTGCAATCGATATCCAATCGAATTATTCATCATTAAATCATAATTCAAAATGAAGAAAATTAAATTTTTAGCAATTGCCATGGCCATGTTGGCCGTTGCTGGTCTGACCAGTTGCAACCGCGACAAAGACCTTGACATCAAGACCTATGACCTTACAAATGCAACCCCCTATGTGGTAACCGACTACGATTACACCCCCACTGCTGCTTATGGTGTATCGTTCACACTGGGTGTTGAAGGCGAGACACTGATGGCCATCAATGGTCTGAGCAAAGTGAAGGAAGCCTACTACAGTGTGCTTTCCGCTAATGCTCAGTTCCCCTGCGATGCCTCCATCGTTGACGTAGGCAAAGCTCGTTCTGTGAGCAGCATCAAGGAAATCCCCACCTCGGGATATGAACCTCAAGTTGCCGCTCAGGAAGGTCACGGCTATGTGATGAAGATAGAGTGCAATGCCATTGCCAACAGCTATCCCGGCGCTCCCGTCACAGACCCCGAGACCATGTATGTTCGCTTCATCATCACCGAAGCCATCGAGGCTGGTGGATATAAAGTGGCCATTGAGTATCCCTTCGAAGTGGAACAATAGTCTTCATTCGATAGTATAAAAAAAACGAGCGACATTACTCTGAGTATTGCCGCTCGTTTTTTTTATCTATTCATCACTGCCAGTCGTGTCGTGACAGGACCTCGGTCAGTGACTAGCCGCACTATATAGAGGCCACTGGGGAGCGACTGCACGTCTAGTTGCAACAGGTCGGCATTTACGGAAGGTAACACCATGGCCACACGTCCATCCATAGTCAACAGAGATGCGCTGAGGATGGTGGCATCGGTACGAATGTAAGCCATTTCGACTGCAGGGTTAGGATAGGCCGATACGACGTGCGAAACAAAGGGCAGGTCTTCTATGTCCAGTGAACCTCCATGGTCGTTGGTGATATAACCACTCTGGATGGAATTGTAGACTTGTCGGCCCTGGGTAGGGCTGGCACCGTAGCTGTTAACACAGGCCACTAGATAGCACTTGTCTGCACGCAAGTCAGCAGGCAACGTGTAGGAAATAGTTTTGGTGAAAGTGGAACCCGCCGTGGTAGCGTTCACCACCTGTTCATCACCCCAAGCCTCTGTTAGGCAAGCACGTACCACATGGTCATGACGATAGTTGTTGGAAGCAGACGACTGGTATGCTATCAAGCTGTCTTCAGCCAAATAGACCGTCAGCCGAGGTTCCTCTATCGTCTGATTGGCGACAAATCGACCCTCGACGGTGAGCTGCAGCTGACGGTTTTCGGGGCTGTATTGTATATCGGTGAATCCTATAACGATATTATCTTCTATCGAAGCGGCACGAGAGAGTGTTTGGTGCATCATGACGGCAGTACCTACATAGTGTACAGGACCCGGGTTGCCCTCAGAGAAAGCCATACTGCGATCAATCATTACCGCAGGAGCGTAGGTGCTGGTGCCGTAGAGTGCTTCCAGTTGCACCGATTCATCGATGGTGAAGATGTCAGGTTCGAAACCAGCATGGTGTGAGAGCCATGCAACACGGTGCTCCAACCCATGGTATGCACCTTCGAGTTCAACCTCGCCTTCGGGGCAATTGCCGCAATGCTGCGAGGTAAAAGTCTCGAGAAGCGGCATGTGGAAGTTTTGGCTTTGGGTACCCACAATGATATCATCGACAAAGACGAAATATCCGTCGCCATGGTTGACAAAAGCGATGTGAATCGTCTGACCTGCAAAGTCTGTCAAAGGCAGCTCGACATTGTTCCAACCACCCGAGACATCCTGACTGCCGTCGAATACCAAGTCGCGGAGGGTGACGAAATCGTCCTTCTCAACTCCCGAAGTGGAGACCATGACACGGAGGCGTTCGGTACCTTCCATATCGGCCGAGAAGGCACGAAAATAGAGATTGCTGGTGATTGCAGACAGAGTGATGGCTGGAGTAATCATCCAGCGATCCACACTGCCACCGTCGACGACATTGGACACCGATGCTGCTGCATTGTTGCCTGTCTCGACCGTCGACACACACCACGAGGAGCCGAACATAGTAAAGTTGCCGACATTGGTTTTGTCGTCACCATAGGTGGTCCAACAGCTGGGGAACTGACCCACCTGGTTGTTAATAGCAATGTTTTGAAAATCCTCGCTAAAGATGGTCTGGGCCCGAGACGAGAACGAAGAGCAAACGAAAATAGCCCCTAATGCCCACACCGCTAAGCGAGAGACACGAAATGAATTGTTTTTGTACATATACATATAATATTAAAAATTCATTCTGATTAGGTGCATCCAAAGCCCAAATTCTATCAGTCGTCACAATTTTTTTTGTCCAGTGATATTTTTTTTTTGACATCTGCACCTAATAGTTAATGACAAACACGATATAGATATAGATGAAGATGAAAAAAGAAATCATCCTTGCACTTTTTGCCCTGATGTCACTCAATAGCATCGCCCAGACACTAGTATCCACAACACCACAGAAGCGGAAAGCCCTTATCGAAGAATACACAGGAGTCAATTGCCAATACTGTCCGTTGGGGCACAAGGCTATCGACGAGATAGCCGCCACCTATCCCGGACAAGTGTACTCCATCAATATCCACCAAGGCACCTTTGCCAGCCGCTACACTACCCAGTGGGGCAATGCACTGGCTCAACAAGCAGGCGTGCAAAGCTACCCTTCCTCCACCCTTAACCGCCATGCCTTCAAAGGAGCCTCCATCCAGATTTTTCCCTCCGAGAATTACGTGTATGTGCCTCAGGTGCTTCAGATGGACGCCCCCGTCAATGTCGCTGCCGTAGTCGATATCGACCCCCAGACCCGGCTGATGACCGTTCGTGTAGAAGCCTATTACACCTCCAATTCCGAAGCCAACAACAACTATCTCAACGTTGCCATACTACAGAGCAATGTCTATAGCACCCAGTCGGGCGGCACCACCTACTATCCCGAAAATATGGTCAATGGGAAATACCACCACAAGCACATCCTGCGTCACCTGCTGACTGGCCAGTGGGGCGACACCATCTACAACACTACCGCCGGCTCTCTTTTCACCAAGGAGTACGCCTATGTCGTACCTCACTCTATCGGTGATCTGACCATCGACAATGTCGACGATCTTTCGGTGGTTGTCTTTATCACCCAAAACCACAAGGAGGTCCTCAATGTCACCGAGGCCATCCGTGCCGGACAGAGAGCCTATCTGTCGTATGGTGGCGTCGATCAGAACACCTGCTCGTACAACGTCCAGCCCTTCGTCTCGGTCGTCAATGCCACGTCGCACCCCATCAGTGAATTGCAACTCCTTGTCGACGGAGAATCCCTAGCACGACAAAAGACGCTGTCACCCTACCACATCGACACCCTACACCTGCCGGCCCTTGCACTTGACCCCCTGCCCGACGAACATTTCTACTACCAAGCCTCACGCACAGTCCAACTCACCGGATACACTTCGGAAGGCAGCCACGTCAGCATCAACGACTCGCCGATCTCGTTCCCCATCGCCGACTTCCACCTCTATACCGCCACACCGCCGCTCACCCTCTCCATCCACTATGACAACTATCCCACCGAAGTCTCCTACTCCCTCTTCGGCTACCAAGACTGCAGTTATTACTATCAGCATACAGGCCTCAACAACCAGAGCCAACAGACCGTCGAGTTCACTCTGTCGCCCGCCCTTGCCGGTGTCTACCGCCTACGACTCAGCGATGTGGGTGGCGACGGCCTCAACGGCAACATCTCGGTCTCCGATGCCCTCGGCAACACACTCTTCAGCCGTAACGCTACAGACCTCTCTTTGTGGGACTACTATTTCCACCTCACCGCACCTGGTGTCGACCCTCCTTTGGTCGACATCGAATCGTCAGCATCGACCCTCCTCCAGCCGACGGTATTCCCCAATCCCATATCTGACGTGTTGAACATCATGGCCGAGCGGCTTCTTCAAGCCCAACTCTTCAGTTCGACCGGACGTCTAGTCGCCACCACCGACCAACCCACACTCCACGTAGCCACACTCCCCGCTGGCATCTACCTCCTTCGTATTGTTACAACTGACAATGTTACAATAAAAAAGGTAATTATTCGTTAACATCGATGAAAAACATATTATTATGAAAAGATTTTTCCGCACCATCCTCGTGGCGCTCATGTCTGCCACCCTCGTCACGCTGACCTCCTGCAATCCAGAGGAGAGACCCAACCCAGGGGACGTCCCTACCAATCCACCCACCTACTCCACCCTTGAACGCACCGAATGGGAAGGTGCCTTCAGCACAACCACCCAAACCAGTCAGGGCAACATGGCACTCATCATCCGTTGGACCCTCGACTTTCTGGCCAATGGCCAAGCCTCGGTAATGATGGTCTTCGAATCCCAAGCCTTCGACAACACCCCCTTCGACTGGACCTCGTCCTATACCTACGACCCTGCCACAGGTAATGGTGTGCTCACCGACGAGAACCTCGGCACCGTCAACTTTTCTGTCGATGCCGTCAACCGTACCATGACCGCCGACCTCATTATCTACGTGCAGCACGAAGAGGGAGGCAGCACAGTCGGTTATGGTGGCACCACCACTCTACATCAGACCCATTGACCTCCCGTTGGCATCGTTATCAAGGTAAAAAACAACAGACTAATACATTAGAATGAAAAAACATTGTTTTTTTGCGGTTTTGGTAATGACAATGGGTGTTACACAAGCCCGTCCTGTAACGCAAGCTGAAGCCAGTCAGGTGGCCCTTCAATTCTGGACAAACACTCTTGGCATGAAAGCCCATTTGCAACAGCATCCTTGGGAACATAACCAAACAGCCTATCTCTTCCTGTCTGAAAGCAGGGGATGGGTGATGGTGGCAGCCGACGATGTAGCCCGACCCATCTTGGCCTATTCCATCACCTCGCAACTCGACCCCCTTCGGTTAACAGCAGCCACCCAAGGCTTCCTCAACATCTATCGACAAGAGATAGCCATGCACAGCGAAATTTATCCTCGTCATGCCGAATGGAATCTGTTGCTTAACAAAGGTAGCATAAAAGACAGCGAAGAGGAAAGCGTAGGGCCCTTGTTGACTACCACTTGGTACCAGATGTCACCCTATAACCTGCTCTGTCCATCGGACTGCATGACTGGCTGCGAAGCCACAGCCATGGCACAAGTGATGAAATATTGGAACTATCCAGCCTTTGGAGAAGGGTCGCACAGCTACAACGATGCCGGTGGACATGGGGTGCAGAGCGTCAACTTTGCCGACACCCGCTACGACTGGGACAACATGCCTAACCGCCTCACCAGTAGCAGCAGTGCCTCGCAGAAGACAGCCGTCGCCACACTAATCTATCATTGTGGTGTAGCCGTAGACATGAGATACAGCACCTCACAGAGCGGTGCCGTGATGACAAACCTTACCTCCGGCCTGACCACCTACTTCCACTATCATCCCCGCGCCCACCTGGTGGCGAAAGGGAACATGTCCAACGGTGCATGGACCGACACACTTATCGCTGAGCTGCGACACCACCGTCCCATCATCTATGGTGGTGAAGGGCCAGCCGGCGGACACGTTTTTGTATGCGACGGATTCGACACCCGAGGCTACCTTCACTTCAACCTTGGCGAAGACGGCAGCGGCGACGGATACTATCAAATCGGTGCCATCAACTATGGCATGTACAGCTTCAACAGTGCCAACGATTGTGTTTTGGGAATCGAACCCGAACACGGAATCTACTTCAACCAACACCATCTGGACTATGGCCGCAACGCTTCGCAACAGCAGGTGTGGGTGATGACCAGCGACACCAGCCAACAGCCTTGGACCGTCACCTGCAGCGACAGCTGGATCACCGTGCAAAGCAACGACTTCTCCCACCTGGGACAGATTACTGTGCTGGTGAGCGAGAACAACGGCAGCAGCGAACGCAGCGGCACCGTGGTGCTGGAGCAAGGCGAGTACCAGAGCACCCTCACGGTGGTGCAAGCTGCCTACGACCCTTCGACAGACTATTGTCCGCTGACGGTGGAGATGGGCAACAGCCACAACGAGCCATGGGCCGCCGACGCTCACCTCTCTTTCGAGTCGCTCTCAGGACTGGTTTATGGAACTGCAGCACACACCTCCAACACCGCTTCGTCGACCACACAAGTGATGGTGGCTCCATCCGACGTCATGGTGCGTTGGCATGAAGGCGACGGACGAGACCGCTACATTAGCTATCGAATCAAGAACCAACATGGCGAAGTATTGGTTGATGTAGACAATGCCTTCCTAGACGGTGGTGACGTCCTATTGCAATGGCCTTGTGCTCATGTAGACATCCCACCAACAGAGCAAAGGCAACAAGTGTTGTCACGAAGAGTATACGATCTCTCTGGACGACTGCTATACCAAAGCAACGGGAACAGCCCACAACCAGGCGACGAACTGCCCACCCACCTTTCCCGTGGAGTATATATTGTCCACATCATTACAGACAATGGAGTGACAGTAAAAAAAATGGTCAAGAACTGATAAAAGATGAGAAAAATAACACTACTGATAACGGCCATTGTCATTGCTACCACAGCAATTGCCCTTCCCGTATCACACGACAGAGCGAATGCCATAGCCAACCACATATGGCAGACCGTCTTGCACGGCAGAGGAACAGTGAAATCCGTCGAGTGGCAATATCCATGGGTCTACCTCTTCGTTGGCGAGAACGGAGGCTATGTGATGCTGTCGGCCGATGACTGTGCGCGACCGTTGATTGCCTATTCACCCAATGAGACACTAGATCCAACCCATCTGCCCGTTCAGTTGCAAGCACGGATGGAAGTCTACAGCGAGCTGATAAAAGAGGCCGTTGGCAAAAGAATCCAAGCCAGCCCTGCCGATGCCGCTCGGTGGAGCCGATTGGACAACGCCATCTCGGGGTCGACAGAGACAATGCAAGACCCGAAAACAGAGAATCTGCCAGCCAAAGACGGCGACGACCGCATTGGACCTTTGTTGCAGACCCACTGGCATCAGGACGGAGCCTATGCCCTGCTCACCCCGCAGCACACCCCCACCGGATGCGCCGCCACCGCCCAAGCGCAGTTCATGCGCTATTGGAACTACCCACCCTTTGGCAATGGCAACGAGACCTACAACTGTCAGCCCTATGGCGCTCAAAGTGCCGACTTTGCCCACACACGCTACGAATGGGACAAGATGCCTGAACAAGTGACCACATCCAGCCCCCAAGAACAACAGATGGCGGTATCCACCTTGATGTATCATGTGGGGGTGAGCCTCCACATGGGCTATGCCGACGGCGGCAGCGGTGCCGCAGGCCTGGCAGGACGACCGGGAGTAGCCAGCATCGACAATTCGCTACAGGACTATTTCCACTACAGCCGTCAGATGCGTGCCATCTTCCGCACCTCACAGGGATGGACAGACCAAAGCTGGACAGACACGCTGGTGGCCGAACTGCGACTTCTACACCCCGTCATCTACTGTGGTGTGGCACCCGAAGGAGGCCATGGCTTTGTGTGCGACGGCTATGAACGCCGGACCGGCGACGTCTATTTCCACTTCAATTTTGGATGGAGCGGCAACGGTGACGGCTACTACACCGTCGACGACATCTGCCCGAACGTCAGCCCCACAGGCGAAGTGGGCAGTGCCTATCATTTTAATCAGAGCAACCAAGCGCTGCTAGGGGCCGTGCCCGACTATGGGCTGCATGTCAGCGACAGTATAGTCACCTTCACCCGCGACGGCGGCGACCACTCGCTACTCTTTTGCAGTGATGAGCGTTCCCTGTTGCCTTGGAGCGTCAGCTCCGACCAATCGTGGGTCGTTGTCGACACCGCCATCCATGATGGGGCACTGACCGTGACAGCCTCGGCCAACAGCACTGGCATGGAGCGGCAGGCAACCCTCACCTTCACACAGGGCGACAAGCACCTCCATGTCTCAGTCGTGCAGACGTATTATTCCGAAGAAGAATACTGTCCCCTAACTGTCGTCATGGAGAGCACCACCAACGGAGGGTGGGAAAACGGAGCCTACCTCGGATTCGAGAGCCCCTCGGGGTATGTATACAACACCGCAACCCTTGCCCATGGGGGCTACGACTCGGTGCAGGTGGGTGTGCCACCCCACGACGTCAACATCGTGTTCCATCATGGCGGTGGCACTGACCGCTATATCAACTACCGCATTTACAACTCCCATGGCGAACTGTTGACCCGCGTGGACTATGCATTCATGAACGGAGGCACCGACTATGTGGAATGGCCCTGTGCCCATCTGTCCATCAACCCCAACGAGTCGGATCCTCAGGTACTCTATACCGAAATCTATGACCTCACAGGCCGGCTCGTCCATCGCCACATGCATCCGCAGTCCAGCCTCCTGTCCGACACTGAGCGGCAAGCCACCGAGAGCCTTCTCCAGCTGCCCCATGCCCGTGGAGTCTATCTCCTCCGTATCGTTACCGACCGTGGAGTGACAACGAAAAAAATGTGCATCACCCACTAACGAAATCGACCGCATATATAATTTAAGAAAACAATATAATATAATAATATAATAACACAATGAAGAAAAGTATTTTTTTCACCATGCTGTTGGCCACTTTCTTTGCTTTCTCAAGCTGCGAGGAGCATCCCGACGGGCCTCAGACTGAAGAACCCACCACCTTTGACATCCTGCACACCACATGGCAAGGCACCTACAACGGCACCGTCCAGCACCCACAAGCTGGCACCCTGCCATGTCTGCTGACATGGACACTCGATTTTGTCGACGAGAGCAACATCAGTATCCTCTTGGAGATGAGCATCAACGGACAGGCACAGCAGCCACAGGACCTCAGCTGCACCTACACCTATAGTGGACTCCAAGGCGAGATAGTGAACGAAGAGGAAGGCAACGTACAGCGCAACCCCTTCGTTGTCGACCCCATCAATCGCACCTTCACCATCGATTTCCGTATCACCACGGGATTCTCACAAGAGGAGCCTCAAGTTGTTGGAGGACCCACCGTGTTCCACCAGATACATTGAGGTTGCTTCGTGCAAACCCCTCGCCCATACCACCTTGCTCCAAGCAAGGCTTAAAAAGAGATAATCTTGTAGTAAATCGATGACAGACAAAGAAAGAGAAAACGCTTTTCTTGCTTTGCTCGACCGGCAGCGTGACACCATCTGGAGTGTCTGTCGCGCCTACAGCTTCAGCGCAGCATGGGAGACAGAAGATGCCTTTCAGGAAGTGCTGACGGTGCTATGGCGCGATTTCGAGACCTTCAACGGGCGCAGCAGCGAACGCACATGGGTCTACCGTGTTACCTGCACCACCCTGAATATGCTCAAACGCAAAGCCAGCAATCAGCCCACAGCCAGTTTCGACCTGTCCGAAGTCAACAGCCAACCCTCTGACGAAGTGGAATACAGCTATCTGCTACAGATGATAGAGAGCCTGGACGAGCCCGACTCTCAGATTGTCATGGCACATCTCCATGGCTTCAACCAACGGGAGATTGCCCAGATGACCGGACTCTCCATTCCCACCGTCGCACGGCGAATGGCCAAAGCAAAGAAATGGATAAAAAAACAATACACTGAGCGTTTTCCGTCAAGTCAAAAGGACCCGAGTTCGCACCAGTCCCAAGACGGAGAAACATCTGATGGCTTGTAAAGTTTATCGTCATGCCAAGAGGACACGAACACACTCTCGTCCCAAGGCAAGAAAACGTATAATGCAATTGAACGAAACAGTATAACCCGAGATATGAGAAAAGATTTTGATTCACTATGGGACACTCCCAACGTGACACCGTGTCCCCTCTCCGATGCACAGATGGCTGCCATGATTCATTATGCCCAACAGCACACCCCCTCTCCTGCTCTACCCACCCTCCCTTCAACCACACCGCGTCGCCCTTTTCGACAATTGGTGGCACCGCTTGCGGTGGCAGCCAGCCTAGCCCTTTTGATCATCCCCCTCACGATTAATAGGATGCATGCAGCCGTGCCCCATGCTGTAGACTACGAGGGACAACACGTCAAGATTGTCTGCAACAACCAATGCGAAGCCGACATCATCATCCAATCACTGGACACATTTATCCAACAGTCATGAAACATTGGCCCCTATTATTCATCGTTCTGGCCCTACTCACCTCGTGTGCGCCACAGCAGCAGGACGACGTCTCCTCGGCAGCCATGGACATCTATCGCCAGTACTATCGCCACTCGGCCAGTCTGACGGTGGCTTTCATCGGCGACTACCACAAGGACGGACAGACCTACAACGCTGTCATGCTGCGAACCACCGACAGCCTCGAGTGGCAGTGGCTCAAGGAGCAGTTTGGCATCTTCTCGATCGACGAGGTGCGTGCCAGCCGCGACGTCTCAATGATGACTCCCGCCACAGGCGGCAACAGCACTCCCGCCCTCGACGAGCAGGAGCAGCATGGCGTCATCATGGGCACTATCGAGGTCGACTCCACACGCGACTTCAAGGACACCGCCGAATTTCTGGCCTACATAGACAGCCTTACCTTCGCCATGCTCAGCCAGATGTATGGCGACTCTGTCGCACGGCTCCGTATGCGACCCGTAATGGTCATGGACCTCGACAGCATGCCCCAACAGCTACCCCAACAGAAAGTGAAAGCCCATCAGCAGATGGACCGCTTTACGCAAGACCACGGCAACGCCGCCTACTTGGTCAACGTCGACTGTGAACACCAGACTATCTGGCTCTTCTTCTACGACACCACCACTTCATCCGAATAACAATATCAACCTTAAAACATAAAAAAACAATGAAGAAAAACATCTCACGCATCCTTTGCATCGGCCTCCTGGCCAGCATGGTTTTCGCCTCGTGCGGAAAAGACAAGTACATCATCACCGTCACCAGTGCCGACCCCACCATGGGTCAAGCCTACGGCGGCGGCGAGTTCGAGTCCGGCACCCAAACCCTCATCTGGGGCACCCCCGAAGTGGGTTACCAGTTCGACCACTGGAACGATGGCAACACACAGAACCCCCGTACCATCACCGTCGATGCTGACGCCTCCTACACCGCCTACTTTAGAGCTGTCGGCGACAACCCCGGTGGCGGCGGCGAGAACCCCGGTGGCGGCGAAACCCCAGGCGACTTCAACGCTGTGGTTACCGTGAACGGCACCACCTACCAATGCATCGCACTTGTAAGCTATGGTATGGACCAGCAGACCGGCAACTACCTCAGCCTCCACCTCATCCTTGGCGAAGGTGCCGAGACCGACCCCAGCTTCTACCTCTACATCCTCCCGCAGACTGGTGTCCAAGGCTTTGAACAAGGTGCCAGCTGCAGCTTTGTCGAGAACGGCGACGACTTCGTCATCGCTGCCAACGGCAACGAGTACCCCCACTACCAAACCATCAACAACTGCAACTACTCCATCAACGTCACAGCTTTTGACATGAACAGCCAGACGGTCACCCTCAGCTCCTCGGGCGAGCTCTTCGACATCCGCCGTGCCGAGAATGGTGAAGGTGCTCACAAAATCAACTACAGCGTCACCATCGACGGTGCTTGGCAGTATCCCTCTTCTCCCTCGAAATAAAGAAGAGAAGCGACAAAACCTAACATGTGACTCTAGAGGGCTGCCCTGATTAGGCAGCCCTCTTTGCGTTGAGAAGGTCTTTCCGCAAAGGAAGCTACCTGAAAAGGGATCATCATAGTCGGAGTGAGGACCGATTTGGATTTAACATTTCGACTTGGGGCATTTAACATTTCCGCAACCATTTTTGGACACAGCCGCCTGCATCGATTCCCACAGGCGGCTTCTTGGGGTCCCACAGCCGCCTCCGGGACCTCCCGCAGCTATGCTGTGACCCCTCCCGCAGGC